>NZ_JBEXOT010000014.1:0-137935 GCF_040611675.1 Streptomyces sp. NPDC006551 | reverse complement strand
TCGGTCCGGGCCGCGATGTGCCCGAGGAGCGTCGTCGGGGAGGACGGCACGAACGGCGGGTTGTGGTGCTCACCGGTCGCGAAGACGTCGAGCCCGACCTCCTCCGCCTTGAGCGCGATGGTCACCATCGCCTTGATGCGCTCGTACTCGCCCGGCGTGGTGCCGTCGGTGGGATCGGTGGTCCTGTCCCCGACGGTGAAGATTCCGAACTGCATGACACAACACTCCAAGCCGCCCCAGGAAGTCCGTCCTCCCCATACTGCATGACTCCCCGTAGAAACGGAAACTTATCCGGAAAACTGTGGGGTCGGTGGTCGGCGTGGTGACGAAGTCCTCCGCGTGGGCTGGACGGCACGCCTCCGGAGACACAGGCTCATGGCCATGACACCCGTACGCGAAGCGCAGCAGCCCGTCGTCACCGCCTGGTCGGACATCGGCTGTCCCTGGTCCACGCTCGCCCTGAACACCCTGCGGGCCACCGCCGCCGAGCGCGGCCAGGACCTCCTGATCGACCACCGCGCCTTCCCTCTGGAGCTGTTCAACCGTCAGCCCACGCCCAAGCACATCGTCGACGCGGAGATCGTCATGCTCGGCGCTCACCGCCCCGAACTGGGCTGGCGGTTGTGGGACGCGCCCCTGTGGGAGTACCCGTCGAGCATCCTGCCCGCCCTGGAGGCCGTGCAGGCCGCCAAGTCCCCCGAGGTGGGCGGAGTGCGCGGCTCCGACCAGCTCGACGCCGGACTGCGGCACGCCTTCTACACCGAACACCGTTGCATATCCGTCCACTCCGTCATCCTCGACATCGCCGAGGACTGCCCGGACGTCGACGCAGGCGCCCTGGAGAAGGCCCTGTCCCAGGGCGCGGGCCGCCGCGAGGTGTACGAGCAGTGGCACGAGGCGCGGGGCCCGCACATCCAGGGCAGCCCGCACTTCTTCGCTCCCGGCGGCTACGACGCGCACAATCCGGGCGCCGCTTACGTCTTCACCGGCGATCCGTACGACGGCGGCTTCCCCCGGCTCGATCATTACGACGCGGGCTGGGCGGCCGCGCTGCTGGACTCGCTTGCCGATTAGCCTGGCGGAATGGAATTCCGCGGGCAGCTGCCGGTCGTCGCGGCCGTGGCGGCCGGCGGCGCCCTCGGCGCGACCGCGCGCTACGCCGCGGTGCTGGCCTGGCCCACCCCGCCGGGCGCCTTCCCCTGGACGATCCTCACCGTGAACACGGCCGGTTGCGCGGCGATCGGCGTCCTGATGGTCCTGGTCACCGAGGTCGCCGCCACGCCCCACCGGCTGGTGCGGCCCTTCCTCGGTACGGGGGTGCTCGGCGGCTTCACCACCTTCTCCACGTACGCGCTCGACACGCACTCCCTGCTGAGCGCCGGGGAGGCGCCCCGGGGCATTCTCTATCTGGGATCGACGGCGGTCGCGGCCCTGGCCGCCGTCTGGGCCGCGACCACGGCGACCCGTGGCGCTCTGGCGAGGAGAACGCGATGACGAGACTGGCGGGCAGGGCCCTGAGGGTGACGATCCTCGTCGGGGAGAGCGACACCTGGCACCACCGGCCGCTGTACTCCGAGATCGTGCACCGGGCGCACGAGGCGGGGCTCGCCGGGGCCTCCGTCTTCCGCGGCATCGAGGGCTACGGCGCCTCGTCCCTCATCCACACCTCGCGGCTCCTCTCCTTGAGCGAGGACCTGCCGGTCGCGATCCTGATCGTGGACACCGAGGACCGCGTCCGGGCGTTCCTGCCCCAACTGGACGCGCTGGTGCACGAGGGGCTGGTGATCCTCGACGACTGCGAGGTCATCCGCTACGCCGACCGGGAGCGGCCGCAGTGAACTGGCTCCTGGTGATGACCGGCGCTGCCGTCGGCGCCCCCCTGCGCTATCTCACCGACCGCGCGGTCCAGTCCCGCCACGACTCGCTCTTCCCCTGGGGCACCTTCACGGTGAACCTGGCCGGCTCGTTCGTTCTCGGCCTCCTCACCGGCGTCTCCTCCGTCCACACCCACCTGCTCCTCGGCACGGGCCTGTGCGGGGCGCTGACGACGTACTCCACGTTCTCGTACGAGACGCTGAAGCTCTACGAGAGCGGCGCCCGGGGCTACGCCCTGGCGAACGTGACGGGGAGCGTGGCCGCCGGACTCGGAGCCGTCTGGCTGGGAGTGGAGACGGCGGCTCTGCTCTAGGCCCCGCCCGAAGGGGGGCCTGCGCTGCACGCCCCCGGCGGGACGTGCTCCTCCGCGGCCCTTTCAGCAGGTCAGCCGAGCGACCCCAAGGGCCCGGAGAGCAGCACCCGTTGCCCACACCACCTTGCGCTTGGAGAAGTTCGCGGAGATCCATGCGGTCGCGCGTCCCGGTCGCGGTGGGCTTACGGGCGGACGTCCAGGGAGGCGATGTAGCCGCCCGGCCCCACGGAGCTCAGCGGCCAGGAGGCCAGGGCCTCTGGTGGCGTGAGCGGGTCGGCGGTGCCGCCCGCGACGGCGGTGGTGTCGCCGGTGGAGAGCAGCCACGCGCGGGCCCGTACGACGGGGCGGTCGGCGATGAGGGCGACGACTTCGAGGAGTTCGATGGTGCGGCCCGGGAGACATCAATTTCCTCGGCCGTCAGTCCGCTGCTGCACTCGACCATGTGAACGAGAGAGGCTATCCGGCTGGTGCCCTCGACCATGTGAACGAGAGAGGCTATCCGGCTGAGCGGCTGCGGCCTGAGGGGGCAGAGCTACAGCGGCTCCCCGCAGCTGCGACAGGTGGACTCGCCATCCTCATAGATCATGCCGCAGCAGTACTTGGCGTCGCCGTCGGTCCCGTCGTCGCCCCACTCGCAGCCGAGCTCCTGATGGACGGCCAAGCCCTGCGGGTATCCAAAGTCGACGTCACAGCTGGGGCAGGCGTACGAGGTCACAAACTCATCCTTCCAAGAGGAGATCGATCCGTAGCAGCGCGGCAGCTCGGGGTTGCGAGGCCTGACAGTTACTCGGGGACGCCTTCATCGAAGTATTCGCACTGGCCGTACTCGCATGGGGCCACGTCGCAGTGGCCGTCCTTGTCCTCAAGACGGAGGGTCAAGGCCCCACACTGTGCGCAGTCCTGATAGCCGCTCACTTAGCCCACCGTACCTCGGCGTGGACTCGGTGTTCGGGGAAGCGGGTAGGTGGTAAGCCTGGCGCCGGGCACTGCCCGTACTTTGGGCTGCCGCGCCCTTGATCTGTTCCCGGGCAGAGCCGAGAGCGGCGTGGTACGCGGCCTCCGCTTGCGCATGGGCGGCTTCGGCTGCCCGATGCGCGGGTCCGGCTTGGATGCGGGCCGCGACGATGGCAGTGATAGTGCCGAAAGCGACGCCGCCGAGCGCTCCGAAGGCGGATATCCATGCTGCTGTCACTTCAGGTTCCACGACGGCTGATCATGCCGTACGTACCTGCTTGAGGGGGTGCGGTTGGGTGGTGAGAGCAGTCTGCTGTGCCAGTTCGCCGGAGGCGGACGAGGAAGAGGCTCAAGGGGCTGGATACGACCCTGCGGCCATGTCGACGTAGACGACCGCTCAGAACCTCAATCGCATGGAGGCGCCCTGTGCTGGCAGCGACGACTCCTCCCTCCCCGACCCGATCTACTGGGGCACCCCTCGCCACCTGGCGGGCGACGACGAAGCTCTCGCCGACCAGGTGGGTGTAGCCCTCTTGTCCGCAGGCCGGCGGATGTGGCCGACCGCCCGCGACACCCTCCTCTACCCCGGGCCCAACGGGTTGTGCGGCGCCGAGTGGACACGCGCCGCCTGTTCCTTCGAACTGGGAGACCTTCCGGTTGCCTGGCAGGTCTCGGCCCGGCCCCATCCGGACAGCGCCCTGGTGGAGTGGAACGCGTACTTCACCGCCGGCGTCCCCCCATGAGGCGCTGACCGACTTCCTTCTCGCTCTCGGCGCCCGCACGGAACCCGCGTTCTCCTTCGGCGGCCCCGAGACCGTCGTCGCGGCGGTCTCGGGGCCGGGGGTGGGCTCGTGACATCGACCGTCCTCACGCTGCCGCCTTTGCTCCCGGGCTCTTGGCCGGCATCTCGCTGGAGGAGGTGCCCCCGCTCGTCCTTGACGCTGACCCGCGGCCCGGAAGGTTCGGCCGGCAGGCGTGGGCGGAGCCCGTCGTCGGGGATCCGTACCTGTGGTGTGCCGGCTTCAGCAGCAGCGTGCCCCATGACCTGGTTGCGATCTTCGCTTCCTCGCTCGCCTCGCCTCACCCCGTGCAGCGTTCCTGTCTGCCCGCCGGAGTCGAGGGACGACTGACGGTCGTCCGGCCGGGGGGTGACCGGCAGAGAAGAGCGCGTGGGGTGGAGTGAGGCGGACAGCGGGCGGCCTAGACTTCGGGCCGTTTTCGGGCCGAACGGTCGCCGGAGGCCGCCCTTGGCCGGTTTCAGTCGGACGGATCAAGCCATCCAAGGGCTTCTCCCAGGCACCCCAGCCACCGACTGCAAATTGCCCCTGACCAGCAAAAAGACCCTCCCGAAGGAGGGTCTCGCGATGTGCGCCCCCGGCAGGACTCGAACCTGCGGCCAAGTGCTTAGAAGGCACCTGCTCTATCCACTGAGCTACGGGGGCCGGGTGGTGGCCTGGTGGCCGGGAGCCCCCTGTGGGTGGGGCCTGGCCTGCCGGGTCAAGGATAGGGCTCCGATCGCCTTGGCCCGGTTGCTTCACCTGCGTGGCACGATGTGGAGGTTCAGTGAAGCGGAACGATAATCGCAGGCAGGTGCGATTCCCGCAGCGCTTTTCGCGCCACTTGGCCCGGGTGTTGTGCACTCGTTATGCCTGAGGCGCGCGTCATCGGTTGTTCGGTCGGCGCGTAGGACCGTTATACGCTTCAAAAAGGCTCCAAAATTGGGCATTCTTCGCATGTGGTGACCTTGGACGAACGGCCTCAGCTGCTCGACGCACTCTCCGCCCTGCGCGACTGTGTCGCCGCCGTGCGTCTACCCCTCCCCCTCCCAGGCGCCCCCCGCGCCCGGCAGACCCGTGCCGAGCTGCTCGCGCAGCTCGACGACTACCTCGTCCCCCGGCTCAAGGACCCCGACGCCCCCCTCCTCGCCGTCGTCGGCGGCTCCACCGGGGCCGGGAAGTCCACCCTCGTCAACTCCCTTGTGGGGAGGCGGGTCAGCGAGGCCGGAGTGCTCCGACCCACCACCCGCACCCCCGTCCTCGTCTGTCACCCGGAGGATCACCACTGGTTCGCCGGCCTGCGCGTCCTTCCGCAGCTCACCCGCGTCTGGCTGCCCCAGCGGGACGATGACAACCCGGCCGAGGACCCCCCGGAGGACAACGCGCTGCGCGTCGAGACCTCCTCCGCCCTCGCCCGCGGGATCGCCCTGCTCGACGCGCCCGACATCGATTCCCTCGTCGTGGAGAACCGGCTGCTCGCCGCCGAGTTGATGTGCGCCGCCGACATCTGGGTGATGGTCACGACCGCCTCCCGGTACGCCGACGCCGTCCCCTGGCACCTCCTCCGTACCGCGAAGGAGTACGACGCCACCCTCGTCACCGTCCTCGACCGCGTCCCCCACCAGGTCATCGGCGAGGTGTCCCGGCAGTACGAGGCCCTCCTCGACAAGGCCGGACTGGGGGACGTGCCCCGGTTCACCATCCCCGAGCTGCCCGAGTCGACCGGCGGCGGCAGCGGCCTGCTGCCCGACAACGCCGTCGCCCCGCTGCGCGCCTGGCTCGCCCACCGCGCCCAGGACCCCGCCGCCCGCCAGCAGGCCGTCGCCCGCACCGCCTCGGGCGTCATCGACTCCCTCGACACCCGGATGCCCGAGCTGGCCGCGGCGGTCGCCGCCCAGTACGCCGCCGCCGTCCGCCTCGGCGGCGCCGTCGAGGCGGCGTACGAGGAACAGGGCGAGCGGGTCCGCCGGCAGTTGCAGCACGGCGCCGTTCTCGCCGGCGACGCCCGTACCCGCTGGCGCGCCTACCCCCGCGACAGCTCCGCCGAAGAGCTCCTCGACGCCCTCGCCGAATCCTTCGCCGCCCTCGTCCAGTGCGCCGTCGCCGCCGCCGACGAGCGGGTACGGGACGCCTGGCGGCGCGAGCCGGCCGCCGCGGCTCTCGTCGCCGCCCACACCGGCCCGGACCGTGAGACCGCCGAGCGGATCGGCGTGGTGGTACGGCGCTGGCGGCGCGTCCTCGAAGAGCTGGCCGAGGACGAGGTACGGGGCATGGAACGCGCCACCACCCCCCGTACCGCAACCCCCGACGCCGATACCGTCGCCGCCCTGCTCGCCGCCGCCCTCCTCGGCGGCCGCCGCGCCCGGGGTGCCGGCGAACGGCTCGCCGAACTCCTCGGTGCCCAGGGAGCCCTTCGCCTGCGGGACAAGGGCGGCGAACTCGTCACGACGTACCTCGACCGCGCTCTGCACGCCGAACGCGACCGGCTCCTCGACCCCCTCGACGCCCTCGACGTGACCCCCGAGCCGCAGGCGGAGCTGATCGCCGCGCTCTCCGTACTGCAGAAGGAGAAGTGAGGACCGGTGAACAGCAGCACGGTGGACGACCGCTGGGACGACGGCTTGATCGCGCGCCGGGCGGCCGAGCGGGGCGCGAGCCCGCGCGGCGAGGAGGAGCAGGCTGGGGAGCAGGACGGCCTGCCGCCCCTGGGAGGCCGGTACGGCGGTCCTCTGCGCGCCCGCCTCGACGCCCTCCACGAACTCGTCGGCCTCTCCCGTACGAGACTCGAGAGCGAGACGCTCGCCGAGGCGGGACGGGTGCTCGACGAGGCCGCGGCCCGGCAGCGGCTCTCCGCCCGCCACACCGTCGTCGCCATCGCCGGCTCCACCGGCAGCGGCAAGTCCACCCTCTTCAACGCCCTCGCCGGGGTTCCCGTCTCCGAGACCGGCCTGCGCCGCCCCACCACCGCCGCGCCCATCGCGCTCAGCTGGTCCGAGGGCTCCGCCGGGCTCCTCGACCGGCTCGCCGTGCCCAGCCGGCTGCGCCGCCGCCCCCTCGCGGGCGGCGCCGCCGATGAGGACCTGCAGGGACTCGTCCTCATCGACCTGCCCGACCACGACTCGGCCGTCACCGCCCACCGCGACCAGGTCGACCGCGTTCTCGGCCTGGTCGACGCCGTGATCTGGGTCGTCGACCCCGAGAAGTACGCCGACGCCTCCCTCCACGAACGCTATCTGCGGCCGCTCGCGGGCCACGCCGAGGTCACCTTCGTCGTCCTCAACCAGATCGACCGGCTGAGCGCCGAGGCCACGGATCTCGTCCTGGACGATCTGCGGCGCCTGCTCGACGAGGACGGCGTGGCGCTCGGGGAGCACGGCGAACCCGGCGCCACCGTTCTCGCCCTCTCCGCGCTCACCGGGGAGGGAGTGGGCGAACTGCGCGAGCTGCTCGGTCGGTTCGTGCAGGAGCGGACCGCGCCGGCGCTCCGCCTCTCCGCCGACGTCGACGCGGCGGCGAACCGGCTCCGCCCCGTGTACGTCTCCGATGGCCCCACCGGCCTCGGTGAACGCGCGAGGGAGGCCTTCTCGGCCCGTCTCGCCGTAGCCGTCGGCGCCACGGCGGCCGGCGAGGCCGCCGAACGCGTCTGGCGCCGGAGCGCCATCCGCGCCTGCGGCACCCCCTGGCTGCGGCTCTACCGCTGGTACGAGCGGATCCGCGAGCACGGCTCAACCGACCCGCGCCTCCAGCCGCCGACCGAGGAGGAGCTGACGGCACGGCAGCGCGTGGAGCAGGCCGTACGGCTCGTCGCCGAGGACGCCTCGCGGGGGCTGCCGGTGCCGTGGGCGCAGGCGGTGCGCGAGGCGGCGGTACGCGGAGCGGAAGGGCTGCCCGAGGCCCTCGACGAGCTCGCGGCGCGCGCCGGGGACCCGGCGGCCCGCCCGCCCCGCCCGGCCTGGTGGCCCGCCGCCGTACTGGCCCAGGTGCTCATGACGTTCCTGCAGTTCTTCGGCGCGCTGTGGCTGGTCGGCCAGATCATCGGCGTCGTGGAGCCCGGACTCCTGCCGCCCGTCCTGATCATGATCGCCGGCATCGTCGGCGGACCGCTGGTGGAGTGGGCGTGCGCGGCCGCCGTCAAGGGGCCGGCGCGGCGGTACGGGCAGGAGGCCGAGCGCAAGCTGCGCGAGGCGGCGGCCGCCTGCGGGCGGGCCCGCGTGCTCGACCCGATCTCGGCCGAGCTGATGCGCTATCGGGAGGTTCGCGAGCAGTACGTCACCGTGTCCGGGACGCGGTCCGGCGCGCGGGTCACCCGGCTCGGCGGCGGGCGGTGGGGAGGCACCAGGCCCGGCGCCCGGATGAGGTGAGACACGAGGCCGACGCGGTTCCCGGCGCCCGGATGGGGTGAGGCGCGAGGTCCGGCGCCGAGATGAGGTGGGGCACGAGGTCCGGCGCCGACATGAGGTGAGGCGCTGATTTCACCCTGTCGGGTGAGGAGGTTGTCCCCAGGCGCACGGCTGTCCACAGCTGCCGACGGGTTCTGATCGACGGGTCCACCCTGGAGACCAGGCCGACGACAAGGACAGGGGAGGGCCATGAACGACACGATGGTGACACTGGTCGGGAACGTGGCGACGGGCGTGGAGTACCGGGACACGGCGACGGGAGGGGTGGCCAGGTTCCGCTTCGCGGTGACCGCGCGCCGCTGGGACCGGGAGCGGGGCACCTGGGCCGACGGACACACCAGCTTCTACACGGTCTTCGCCTGGCGGGCCCTGGGCGCAAACCTGGCCGCCTCCGTCTCCGTGGGAGAACCGCTGGTCGTGCACGGCCGGTTGAAGGTGCGCGAGGAGGAACGAGAAGGCCAGCGCAAGACGTTCGTCGACATCGACGCGCTGGCGGTGGGCCACGACCTGTCGCGGGGGACTGCGGCGTTCCGGCGCGCGGTGAAGGGAGAGCCGCGGCTGACGGAACGCCAGGAGAACGGTGCCTCCGGCCCGCCCCGCGACCCGTGGGACACCCGCCCGGAGCCGGCGACGGAGGAGCGGACCCCGCCGGAGGATCCCTCGCAGGCGTCGGCGGTGCGGGAGTCGCAGGTCCTGGAGCCCGCGCCCTGACGAGAGTTGAGGGGATATATCGACACCGCGACCAGCGCTTCTACGCGAATCGGACCTCGGTCATAACGATTCCGAGACGGAATGGTTATCAGACCGTACGGGCGGGCATCGGGGACTTCCCCGTCCCTAGGATTCGCGGGTACTCATACGGGACTTGAGTCTGCACCAGAGCCAGTCTCGAGCCAGTTGAGTCTGTGAAGTCTGCGGCGAAGCGCTCCCCCCACGCGGATCGACCATCGACGCGGAGCAGCTCGCCCGGAGGGGAAATTCATGTTTTCTGTTCGGAGGCGCGGCACCGCCCGCCTTGCCGCAGCGACCGTGGTCTCGGGCCTCGTCGCCGCGGGTGCGATAGCCGTCGCGGGACCGGCGATGGCGGACGAGGGTCTGCAGGGCACCGGTGGCGCGACCGCGACCCTCGGTGATCTGAAGATCTTCGACAAGGTGGCCATCGAGGGTCGCGAGAAGCCGATCTCCGCCGGCCTGTTCGAGATGCAGGTCACGCCGGGCGGGACGCTGCAGACCTACTGCATCGACCTGTACACCGGCGCGAAGAAGGGCCAGGAGTACAAGGAGGTCGGCTGGGACCAGTCCTCCCTGCACAACAACAAGGACGCCGGCAAGATCCGCTGGATCCTGCAGAACTCCTACCCGCAGGTCGACAAGCTCGACGAGCTGGCCAAGAAGGTCGGCGCCACGAACCTCACCAAGGAGACCGCCGCCGCCGCCACCCAGGCCGCGATCTGGCACTTCTCCGACGACGTCGAGGCCATGCCCGTCGACGCCGAGGCCAAGAAGCTGACCCAGTGGCTGGAGGACAAGGCCGAGAACCTGGCGGAGCCGAAGGCGTCCCTCAGCCTCAGCCCGTCGTCGCTCGCCGGTAAGGCGGGCGAGCGCCTCGGCCCGGTCACGGTCAGCACCAACGCCGCCAAGGCCACGGTCTCCCTCGCCCCGGGCGCCCCGGCCGGCGTGAAGATCGTCGACAAGGATGGGAAGGTCGTCACCGACGTCGCCAACGGCGCCCAGGTCTTCTTCGACGTCCCCGCCGGCACCGCCGACGGCTCCGCCGAGCTGACCGTCCAGGCCGACACCACGGTCCCGATCGGCCGCGCCTTCGTCTCGACCAAGGTGAAGAGCCAGACGCTGATCCTGGCCGGCACCAGCACCTCCACCGTCAACGCCAAGGCTTCCGCGACCTGGGCGAAGAAGGGTGCGGTCCCGGCCGTCTCGGCCGTGAAGAACTGCGCCAAGGGCGGCCTGGACGTCACGGCCTCCAACGAGGGCGACGAGGACTTCACCTTCGAGCTCAAGGGCCTGAAGTACACGATCGCCGCCGGTGCGTCCAAGACCGTGACGGTCCCGCTCGCCGAGGACCAGGCGTACGACTTCACGATCACCGGCCCGAACGGCTTCGAGAAGACCTTCAAGGGCGTCTTCGACTGCAAGACGGCCACCCCGGCCCCGGAGCCGTCGGAGACCCCGTCCACCGAGCCGTCCCCGACGACCCCGGCCGGCACCACCGGCGGCACGGGCACGGGCACGGGCACCGGCACCACCTCGGGCGACCTGGCCGAGACCGGCAGCTCCAACGCCACCCCGATGATCGCCGGCATCGCCGTCGTCCTCGTGGTCCTCGGCGGCGGCGCGGTCTTCTTCCTCCGCAAGAAGAAGGCGGCCGGCCAGTAAGACCGTGAACACGGAGTGACGTGGGGCGACCCATCATCACCCGCAGTCACCGACGGCCCCGGTGCGCACCGCGCGCACCGGGGCCGTCGCCGTATCCGGAGGAGTACTGGTTTCCATCGCGGGGTGGACGTCAGGCAAGATGGGGTGTATCTGCCCACTCACTCTTTGCCGGACGGTTTCTCTTGGCTGAGTACATCTACACGATGCGCAAGACGCGCAAGGCGCACGGCGACAAGGTCATCCTCGATGACGTGACGCTGAGCTTCCTGCCCGGTGCGAAGATCGGTGTGGTCGGCCCGAACGGTGCCGGTAAGTCCACCGTCCTCAAGATCATGGCGGGCCTCGAGCAGCCGTCCAACGGTGACGCGTTCCTGTCGCCCGGCTACACCGTCGGCATGCTCCTCCAGGAGCCCCCGCTCGACGAGTCCAAGACCGTCCTCGAGAACGTCCAGGACGGCGCCGCCGAGATCATGGGCAAGCTGAGGCGCTTCAACGAGGTCGCCGAGCTCATGGCGACCGACTACTCCGACGCGCTGATGGAGGAGATGGGCAAGCTCCAGGAGGACCTGGACCACGCCAACGCCTGGGACCTCGACGCCCAGCTGGAGCAGGCCATGGACGCCCTGGGCTGCCCGCCCGGCGACTGGCCGGTCGTCAACCTCTCCGGTGGTGAGAAGCGCCGCGTCGCGCTCTGCAAGCTCCTGCTGGAGGCCCCCGACCTGCTGCTCCTCGACGAGCCCACCAACCACCTGGACGCCGAGTCCGTGCAGTGGCTGGAGCAGCACCTCGCCAAGTACCCCGGCACCGTCGTCGCCGTCACCCACGACCGGTACTTCCTCGACAACGTCGCCGAGTGGATCCTCGAGCTCGACCGCGGCCGTGCCCACCCCTACGAGGGCAACTACTCCACCTACCTCGACACCAAGGCCACCCGCCTCAAGGTCGAGGGCCAGAAGGACGCCAAGCGCGCGAAGCGTCTGAAGGAAGAGCTGGAGTGGGTGCGGTCGAACGCCAAGGGGCGTCAGGCCAAGTCCAAGGCCCGTCTCGCTCGCTACGAGGAGATGGCCGCCGAGGCCGACAAGATGCGGAAGCTGGACTTCGAGGAGATCCAGATCCCGCCGGGCCCGCGCCTGGGCTCCATCGTCGTCGAAGTCGAGAACCTCTCCAAGGCCTTCGGCGACAAGGTCCTCATCGACGACCTGAGCTTCACCCTGCCCCGTAACGGCATCGTCGGCGTGATCGGCCCGAACGGCGCCGGCAAGACCACGCTCTTCAAGATGCTCCAGGGTCTGGAGACCCCGGACTCCGGCACGGTCAAGGTCGGCGAGACCGTCAAGATCAGCTACGTCGACCAGAGCCGCGCCAACATCGACCCGAAGAAGACGCTGTGGGCCGTCGTCTCCGACGAGCTGGACTACATCAACGTCGGCCACGTCGAGATGCCGTCCCGCGCGTACGTCTCCGCCTTCGGGTTCAAGGGGCCGGACCAGCAGAAGCCGGCCGGAGTGCTCTCCGGCGGTGAGCGCAACCGCCTCAACCTCGCGCTCACCCTCAAGCAGGGCGGCAACCTGCTGCTCCTCGACGAGCCGACCAACGACCTCGACGTCGAGACCCTCTCCTCGCTGGAGAACGCGCTGCTCGAGTTCCCGGGTGCGGCCGTGGTGATCTCCCACGACCGCTGGTTCCTCGACCGCGTCGCCACGCACATCCTGGCGTACGAGGGCGACTCGAAGTGGTTCTGGTTCGAGGGCAACTTCGAGTCCTACGAGAAGAACAAGATCGAGCGCCTCGGTCCGGACGCGGCCCGTCCGCACCGCGCCACGTACAAGAAGCTGACCCGAGGCTGAGCGTGCGTCATATCTACAGCTGTCCCCTGCGCTGGTCGGACATGGATGCCTTCGGGCACGTCAACAACGTCGTCTTCCTGCGGTATCTGGAAGAGGCGCGGATCGACTTCATGTTCCGGCTGGCGCCGGGCGACGGTTCGCCGTCGTTCTCCGGCGGGTCCGTGGTGGCCCGGCACGAGATCGACTACGTACGGCCGCTGGTGCACCGGCACGAGCCGGTCACCATCGAGTCGTGGGTCACGAAGATAGGCGCGGCGTCCTTGACGATCGCGTACGAGATCAAGGATCCGGACGTCGTGTACGTACGGGCCTCGACGATCGTCGTGCCCTTCGACCTGGAGGCGCAGCGGCCGCGCAGGATCTCCGCGGAGGAGCGTTCCTTCCTGGAGGAGTACGTCGACGACGGGATGACGTCCGCCGCATGATCGCGCCGCTGCACTTCGCCGATGCCAGGGAGGCGGCGGACCTCGCCGCCTTCCTGGCCCGGCTGATCCACTACGACCGCGCCGCCGCCGTCCGCCTCCAGGCGGGTGGCGGGGCGCTGGCCGTGTTCGGACGGCCGCCGTCGTTCGAGGTGCTCGCCATCCGTTCGGCACGGCTCGTCGACGAGGTGGATCTGGACATCACGGTCTCCGCCGGTGAACTCCTCGAGGGGATCGAGGAGTCGGCCGGCAAGGCGGTCGTGCCGGACGCCGTCACCGGGCCGCCGTGGGCCGGTGTCCTGCCGCCGCGGGGCGGCTGGGAGCCGGTCACCGGAGTACCGGGCGGTGCGGAGCTGCGCGGCGCCGTCGCGGCGGCGGTCGCCGAGTTCCGGGCGCGGGACGAGGAGCTGCCGCAGGAGCGGCGGACACGGGCCGAGCGCGACCGGATCGGTCGCGAGATCTGGTCGCGGACGGTGACGGGTACGGAGCTCCCGCTGCGCGCCGTCCACGCCGCCCAGTCGCTGGGCTTCCTTCCGTCGCACGAGGTGCCGGTCGCGCTGCTGGCAGCCGGCCCCTGGCTTCGGCTGCGTACGCCGTACGGCTCGATCGCCCTGCGTACGGTCACGCCGTCGCTGACGGTCGCCCCGGCATCACGCCACTGATCCCCTCACCTGATTCCCCCCACTGATCCACCCACCGGTCCCGCCGCTCGGATCCGCGGCGGCCGTTCGGCCCTCGCGCCTGGCCCGGTCCGCCGTGACGAGGGTGGGCGGGGGCCCCGCGAACAGCCTCCTCAGGGCCTCACTCCGCCGTGTTCACCATCGAGGCGGCCGCGTACGTGAGGTAGTTCCACAGTTGCCGCTCGTGCTCGGGGGCGAGGGCGAGCTCGTCCACGGCCTCGCGCATGTGCTTCAGCCAGGCGTCGTGCGCCGCCTTGTCGACCGTGAACGGCGCGTGACGCATCCGCAGCCGGGGGTGGCCGCGGTTGTCGCTGTAGGTGCGGGGGCCGCCCCAGTACTGGATCAGGAAGAGCACGAGACGCTCCTCCGCCGGTCCGAGGTCCTCCTCGGGGTACATCGGGCGCAGCAGGGGGTCCTCGGCGACTCCCTGGTAGAAACGGCGGACGAGGCGACGGAAGGTCTCTTCGCCACCCACCTGTTCGTAGAAGGTCTGCTCCTGAAGCGTGCCGCGCGGAATCTCGTTCACCGCTCCATCGTCTCAGATGCCCCGACCGAGTACCGGAGGTCTAGGACCACCGGCCGGATGCTCGCCTCGGGGGCCCTCGCGCAGGACAGTGGAGGCATGGGCGCACAGGTGGATGTCTTCGCCGAGGACGGCGAGCGGGCGCGACAGGGGCTCGTGCGGGAGATCGAGGCGTACGGGGCACTGCGCGACCCCGACTGGCACACGGCCTTCTCCGAGGTGCCCCGCCATCTGTTCGTTCCCTATTACTACGTCTCCGGGGTCACCGGCTACGAACGCCTCTGGTCCGGGCACCCCGACCCCGCCCGCCGCGCCCGCTGGCTGCGCGGGGTCTACCGGGACGAGCCGCTGGCCACCCGCGTACGGGACGGAGAACTGGTCTCCTCCTCCAGCCAGCCCTCCCTGATGGCACAGATGCTGGAGGCGCTGGAGATACGGGACGGGCACGATGTCCTGGAGATCGGCGCCGGCACCGGCTACAACGCCGCCCTGCTCTGTCACCGGCTCGGCGACGAGCACGTCACCACCGTCGATCTCGACGAGGAGATCACCGAGTCCGCCCGCGCTCATCTCGCCGTCGCCGGCTACAAGCCCGCCGTGATCACCGGCGACGGCGCGCGCGGCTGCCCCGAGCGCGCACCCTACGACCGGGTGATCGCCACCTGCACCCTGCCTTCGATCCCGTACGCCTGGCTCGCCCAGTGCCGCCCCGGCGCTCTCGTGCTGACGCCGCTGTCCACGGGGCTTGTGCTGCTGCGGGTCGGTGACGGCGCCCACGCGGAAGGACGGTTCCTGGCCACCTCCGCGTACTTCGTCGCGCTGCGCGGCGGCAACGCGCGCTTCGGCCGCGGGCGGCCGATGGGGCTGCCCCGGCAGGCGTACGAGGACGACCGGTTCCGATTCCTGTTCACACTGGCCGAGGAGAGCCTGGACGCGCGCGAAGCGCTCTCGCTCTGGCAGCGCGAGGGGCGGCCGGAGCGGGAGCGCTTCGGGGTGACGGTGAGCGAGGGCCGGCAGTGGGCGTGGCTGGACGACCCCGCGGGGCCGTACGCCTGGCCACTGCCGAGCCCGTGACCGGGCGGTCCGGTGGTCCGGACCGTCCGGTGTCAGCCGCGGCGGACGGTGATCGTCGTCCAGGCGCCGACATGCACCCGGTCGCCGTCCTGGAGCGGGACGGGGACGTAGGGCTGGATCGGCTCCTCGGCGCCGTTGATCGTGGTGCCATTGGTGGAGTTCTGGTCCACCACCGCCCACGAACCGTCCGGCTGCTGCACCAGTACCGCGTGCTGGTGCGAGACGCCCGGGTCCTCCGGCGGCACGGACAGGTCGATGTCGGGCGACTCGCCGGTGGACTGCCGGCGGCGGCCGATGCTGACCTGGTTGCCCTGGAGCGGCAGATGCTGCTCGGGGGAGTACGCGGGCAGGTTCAGGCCCGAGGCCTCCGGGCCGCTGCGCTGCATCATCGCCAGGAAGTACTCGCGGTCCGGGCCGATGTACGCCGACCAGCCCATCGGCTGCGGGCGTTGCGGCTGCGGCTGTGACTGCTGCGGCTGCTGTGGCTGGTACTGCTGTTGCTGCTGCGGGGGCGGCGGAGGTGCCTGCCGTCCCTGCGCCTGCGAGGGCGGCGGCAGCATCCAGTCGTCGTCCGACCTGCTGGGCGCCGGTTGTGGGGGCGCGGAGGGCGGAGGGCCCTGCGGGAACGACGGCGGCGCAGGCGGCGGCCCCTGCTGGAACCCCTGAGGGGGCTGCTGACCCGGGGGCGTCTGCTGCGGCTGGGGATGTTGCGGCGGCTGCTGAGCTTGCGGCTGGTACGGCTGTTGCTGCATCGGCGGACGCTGCGGGGGCGCCTGGTGGTGCGTGGGATCGGCCGACAGCGGCTCCGCGGGCCGGTTCATCTGCGAGGGCCGCGAGCCCTGGTACTCGTACGGATCGGGCTGCCGGGGCGGGGACTGGAAGCCCGGCGGCAGGTTCAGCCCCGGGGGCGGGCCCTGCTGCGGAGGGGGCGGGGCCGCCGGAGTGTAGGAAGTGGCCGTGTTCGTGAGGAAGTTCCAGCGGCACTCCTCGCAGAACGGCGCCATGTGCTCGCGCGGCGTGCGGCACTGCGGGCAGAGCTCCGCCTGCGCGGTCGCGTTCGGGTCCCCACCGGGACCGAAGCCGGCGGAGGCGGGCGGCGGCGGACCACCGGGAGCAGCGCCAGGCCCGGCCGGATGACCGGGGCCGCCGGGAGCGCCGGGGCCACCAGGCCCGGGATAGCCGTAGGCGGGCGGCGGCGGGGGAGGCGGCGGTACGGCACCCGCAGGCGCGCCCGCCCCGGCCATGCGGTGGCCGCAGACCTCGCACCAGTCGTCGGAGACCGACTGGTGTCCGTTCGGGCAGGTCGGCATGTCGGTGCTTCCCCCTCTCTTCGTCCGGCTCCCTGGCCGGCGGGCTACTTCTTCACGCGAACGGTCTTGGTGGAGCGCGTCTCGAGAGTCATCTCGTCCGCTTCCGCGACCTTCGCCTTCAAACGCACAGTACCCGTCGCCGCGTCGACGACGTCCACCACCTTCGAAAGGAGTTTCGCCGTGCCCTCGTTGCCGGAGGCGGCCGCCAGCTGCACCGCGCGGCCCAGCTTGGCGGTCGCGCCGTCGTGGTCGCCGGACTTGCGGGCGTTCAGGCCCTGCTGGATGACCTGGGCCAGTTCGACCTGGCCGGTGTAGTGCGCGACCTGCGGATTGATGGACGTGGACATGGCCATGTCGTCCGTCCACACCGCCCGTACGAGCCCTTGGGACAGGTTCTGCGGAGCGCCGCCCGCCGGGTCCGGGATGATCAGCGAGACGCGGGCGGCGAGCATCTCCTGGCCGATCTGCGCCTGCGGGACCCGCACGCAGATGTGGTAGTCCCGGGACTCGTCGCCCCACGAGCCGGTGGGATAGTCACCGGCTCGCGGGCCCGCCTCGGTGCGCCGGCCGGTCAGCTCCTCGACCGTCGGCGCCACCTGCTTCACGAACGTGATCTCCACGCCGACCGGGGTCCACAGGCGCAGAGCGACGTCCGCGACCTCCTTGCCCATGGCGCGCTCCATCATCGCGGTGAAGTCCGCCGCCAGGCCGGCCGGATCGGCCACGATGTCGGCCGTGCCGAGCAGCGCCGAGGCGATGCCGGTGACCTCCTTGACCTCCCAGTCGGTCCCCACACCACGCGCGTCGCAGGTGAACCGTCCGGCGCAGGCCTCCAGCGCGGTCCGCAGGTCCTCCGGCGACTCGTGCTCGTTACGGCCGTCCGTGAGCAGGATGCCGTGCCGGATCGACACGTCGGCGGAACCGAGCAGCCGGTCCGCCAGCCCCAGCCACGTGCCGATCGCCGTACCGCCGCCCGCGCTCAGGCGGCGCAGCGCCTCCTTGGCCTGGGCACGGGTCGTGCCGTCGGCGACGGCGAGCCGGCCGTCGCCGGGATAGACCTCCTTCGCCACGTGCGTACCGGCGACGACGGCGAAGGAGGTGCCGTCGCGCAGGGCGTCGATGGCGGCGGCGGTCGCGTCCCGCGCGCCTCGCATCTTGGTCGGCGGGTACTCCATCGAACCGGAGCAGTCCACCATGATCACCACGGCGGCACCGGCCCCCGCACCCGGTCGTGCGTCCGTCACGGCCCCGCCGCTGGTGCCGCCGCCGGTCGAGGTGACCGTGATGATGGCGCTGACCTCGCGGCCGCCCTCCGGCAGGAACTCGTTCTGGTACACGTCCACCGAGAACTGCGGCACGGTCGACTTGGAGAAGTTCGCCATCTGATTCGGCTCCTCGACAACAGCGGGAACAACAGCGTGAGGGGGCGGGGACGGGGACGGGCCGGGGGCTGGCGACCGCTCAGGCCGATCCTGCCCCTCGGGGTCCCACGGTGAACGGCAGGAGCGCCACTGTTACGTTGTCGTGGCCCCCGCCGTCCAGCGCGTGCCCGACCAGGACCTGGGCGCCGTGCAGCAGCCGTCCGGCGGAGTCCGGCGGCACGACCCGGGCCATGTCCTCGGCGGCCTCGGCGTAGTTCCACAGCCCGTCGGTGCAGACCACGACCACGCCGGACCGGTCCGGCTTGAACGCGGCCGTGTGCGGGTCCAGTTCGTACGCGTCGGCGCCCAGCCAGCCGGTGATGGCGTGGGCGCGCTCGTCGGCGTACGCCTCCGCCTCGTTCATCAGCCCGGCGGCGACCATCTGCGCCGCCCAGGAGTCGTCCTGGGTGAGCCGGACGGGCGGCGCGGTGCGGTCGTCCGGCACCCAGTAGGCCCGGCTGTCGCCGACCCAGCCGACGATCAGCAGCCCGTCGGCGACGACCGCGCCGACGATGGTGCAGGCCGGGGCGTTCTGGTGGCGGTGCGGATCGTGCTCCATGGCGTCCTGGCCGGGCTGCTCGGCCAGCGCGTTGACCGCCTCGGCGGCGGCGACGATGGCCTCGTGCATGGCCTGCTGCGGGTGCGTGCCACGGGGCAGGGCCGCGAGCAGCGACTGACCGGCGGCGTTCGCGGCGGCGGCGGAGGCCTCGTCGGGGCGGGTCGCCGAGGAGACGCCGTCGCAGACGATCGCGAGGGTGGCGGGGGAGCCGTCGGGCAGCGCGGTGGCGGAGACGGCGAACGCGTCCTCGTTACGGTGGTGGCGCAGGCCGCGGTCGCTGACGGCGGCGACCGTGGAGAGCTCCTGCTCCATGTGGTCGCGCTCGCGCGGCTGCGCGTGCCCGCAGTTCTCGCAGTACCCGTCGGAGTCCACCCGCCCGGCCCGGCACGCCACACACACCTTGGCCCCGGGGGCGACGGCGGGCTGCGGCGCGGCGGCGTGAGGGGCGACCGGCTGGGTGGGCTGCGGCGCGGCGGCGTGAGGGGCGACCGGCTGGGTGGGCTGCGGCGCGGCGGCCTGGGGGGCGACCGGCTGGGCGGCGGCGGCCCGCGGGTCCGGTGCGGCGAGAGGGAAGTCGCCGTCGGGGGAGGGGGACGGCACGGGCGGAAGCGCCGCGTCGCCGGGCTGGTCTACAGCGGCACCACCGGCCCCCCGCTGTCGGTCGGCTCCGCCGGCGGCGACGGGGCCGTCCGTGCGGACCGGCATGGTCGGCAGATCCCGCTTCGGCGCGGCGATCGGAGCCTCGGGCCCCACGGACGCGGCACCCGGGTCGGCGAACCCCGGCTGTGCGTGGCCCAAGTCACCGGCGCCCGGGTCCGCGAGGTCCGGCTGCGCCTGGCCGAGGTCACCGGCGCCCGGGTGTTCACCACCCAGGTCACCGAAGTCCGGCATCCCGGCGCCCGGCGACTCCTGGCCCGGGTTTCCCACGCCTTGCGGGACCACGCCTTGCGGGACCGGGCCTTGCGGGACCGGGCCTTGCGGGACCGGCCCTTGCGGGACCGCGCCCGTCGGCGTCCGGCTCGGGGCGCCGAAGCCTGGCGCCTCGGCGCCAGGATCCCCGGACCCCGCCGGGAGTTGGCGCCCGGCGCCCGGCGATTGCCGGCCGGGCGTGCCGTGCGGAGGGGTTTCCGGGGGCAGGCCGTGGCCGCCCGAGTCCATGACGGGCAGGTCACCGGGGTGCTGGGTCGAGGTGGACAGCGCGTACGGGTCCCGGGGCGGGGCCTCGGGCCAGTTGACGGGGGTGCCGATCGCCACCGTCGGGCGGTCGGACCCCGGCTGCTGTGCCGGTACGGCCGTCAGGTCGTATCCGCACGCCCCGCAGAACCGGTCACCCGACTCCAGCGGCTCCGCGCAGCCGGGGCAGGCGGAGAGTTGGTGCTGCGGCTTCTGGGACATACTCACACCCACGTCCGGGGACGGAAACGGTTGGCCCGCTCCACCAGTTCGATCCTCTCCTCGCCCCGCTGAGCGAGCCGGGCGAGCACCCGGTACGAGCGTTCGAGGCCGAAGCGCAGTCCGCGCTCGTCCAGTTCACTGCCGAGCAGCCGCGTGCCGCCTGGCCCCGCTCCGGGACTCCCGGAGAGTACCCAGTCGAGCGCGGTGCCGAGCACCTCCGTCGACAACCGCTCCCGGCGCACCGCGTCCAGGCCGAAGCCCTGGAGCGCCGAGACCTGCGCCGCGGCCGCCGTCAGGTCGTGGCCGAGCGGCTCGTGCGCCGCGCGCCGCCGCAGCCGCGCCCGCACCGCGGCCACCCGGGCCGCGGTGTAGTGGATGGACGCCTCCGGTACGGACTCCAGGGTGCGTACGGCCCCGGCCCGGTCGCCGGCCGCCAACTGCACGCGGGCGAGCCCGAACGCCGAGCTGACGAAGCTCGGGTCGGTCGCCCACACCAGGCGGTAGTACTCCGCGGCGTTGTCCAGCTGGCCGAGCACCTCGGCGCAGATGCCGAGGGCCAGCTTCGGCGCGGGCTCGCCGGGGAAGGCGTCGTAGATCGCGTCGAACGAGAGCGCGGCGTTCTCGTGGTCGCCGGTCACCAGGGACGTGACGCCCCGGTACCAGACCACCCGCCAGTCGTCCGGGTGCCGCTCCTCCAGCGTGGCCAGGGCGCGCCCGGCCGAGCCCAGGTCGCCCATCTCCAGGCGGGCGCGCAGTTCGCGCAGCCGCAGCTCCAGGGAGGGCGCGGGCGCGGTGTGCAGGGCGCCGATCAGCTCGGCGGGCGCGGAGGCCATCAGGCCCGCCAGGAAACCGGCGTTGGGGTCGCCCGGATCGACCCGCGGAACGGGCAGCGCGAGCGAGGCGGCTCGCCCGTCCAGCGGGGTGAGGAACGGCCCGCCGGCGTGAACCCCGCCCCCCGTCGCGGGCGCTCCCGGCAGAGCGCCGGACCCGCCCCCCGTCGCGGCCGCTCCTGTCAGAGCGCCGGACCCGCCCCCCGTCGCGGGCGCTCCCGGCAGAGCGCCTGGCCCACCCGCCGCGACCCTCGCGCGCATCCGTCTGCCGCGGGGGCCCCGGGCGCCGAGGACCGAGACGTCCTCCGCCGGTTCGGCGAACAGCTCCGTGTCCGTGACCCGGACCTCCGTGCCGAACAGCGTCGACAGCGCCGGCCGCGGCCGGCCCGACTGCAGGGCCACGACCTCGCGCAGCACGCCCGTCAGCTGCTCCGCCATCTCCTGCGCGGAGGCGAACCGGCGGGCCGGGTCCGGGTCCGTGGCGCGGACGAGGAGCCGGTAGAAGGACTCGTACGTCCGGAAGACCTCGATGTGGTCGGGCTCGGGCAGCGAGTCGACGAAGACGTTGGTGTACCCCTGGAAGTCGAAGGTCAGGACCGCCAGCGTGCGCGCCACCGTGTACAGGTCGCTCGCCACCGACGGCCCGACCGCCGCCACCTCCGGCGCCTGGTAGCCGACCGTGCCGTAGATCGCCGACTCGTCGTCGTCCATCCGCCGGACCGCGCCCATGTCGATCAGCTTGAGCTGGTCCTCGGTCTGGATCGCGTTGTCGACCTTGAAGTCGCAGTACAGCAGGTTGCGGCTGTGGAGATGCCCGAGCGCCTCCAGCGCCTCGATCCCGTACGCGCACGCCTGCTCGACCGGCAGCGGATCGCGCCGGCCCTCGGGGGTGCGCCGGTCGTTGGCGATCTCCTTGAGCGACTTGCCGCCGACGTACTCCATGACGATGTAGCCGTCCAGGGAGCCCGTGCGCTGGTCGAGGTGCTCGACGAAGTTGTAGATCCGGACGATGTTGGAGTGCTCGATCTCCGCGAGGAAACGGCGCTCGGAGATCGCCGCCGCCATCGCGTCCTGGTCGCCGGTGTCCAGCAGGCCCTTGAGCACCACCCAGCGGTCGGAGACGGCCCGGTCGACGGCGAGATAGATCCAGCCGAGACCGCCGTGGGCGAGACAGCCCGCGACCTCGTACTGCCCGTGCACGATGTCCCCGCCGCGCAGCTTCGGCACGAAGGAGTACGGATGGCCGCACTTGGTGCAGAAGCCCTCCGTGCGGCCCGGCCGGTCCCCGCGCGAACGGCCCACCGGGGCACCGCAGTCCGAGCGCGAACAGAATCGCTTCCTCTCGGGAACCTCGGGGTTCTTCATCACCGCGGCACGCGGATCGGGGCGCGGCACCTCGGGAATCGTCACCAGGCCCGCGCCGAGCCGGTTGCGCCCGGACTGGCCGGTCGACGAGCCGGAGCTGCGCACCGAGACCGAACGGGCGGTGCTCGTCCCCGACAGCGCCCGCGACAGACGGCCCGAGACCGAGCGCCGGGAGGTCGAGGAGCGCGAGGAGGCGCGGGAGGAGGCGCGCGAACCGCTGCGGGACGAACCGGTGTCCGCGCCGGTCCTGCCCGCCACGGCCATCCCGGTCGGGGTGGACTGCAGCAGCCCGCCGGGCGGGACGACCGGGGCGAGCCCGCAGGTGTCGCAGTACAGCTCGCCGCCGCCCATGTCCTCGTACGAACCCTCGCACGAGGGACGCTGACAGGTACTCACCACTGACTCCCCCTGGCATCTCTGGGGCCGGACAGGACCTCTGCCGCGGCCTGCTGGTAGCGCAGCACCGCCTGCTCGGCGACCCGCAGGTCGCACGGCGCGCTCCACAGCATCCGGCGGGCCGCGTCGTACCGCTCGATCAGCAGTGGGTCCTCCGCCGCGCCCAGCCGGGCCACCTTCGCCCGGTACGCGTCCAGCCGGCCGCGCAGCTCGGCGCGGACGGCGAGCGGCGCGGTGACGGCGGTCAGGGACTCCCGGGCGCGCATCAGCTCGTCCTCGGCCTCCTGCTCCAGGGACTCCAGGAGCGGGGAGAGCCGGTGCCACTGGGCGTGCCTGCGGTACTCGGCGGCCGTCGCGAGCCGTTCCTGGAGGGCCGTCGGCGGGCCGCTGACGGCCGGCACCTCGGAGGCGGCGATCTTGGCGAGGACCTCGCCGCGCGCCGCCCGCGCCTCGGCCAGGGTGCGGTCGGCGCGCGAGAGCACGTCGCGCAGCCGCAGCAGCCGCTCCTCGGAGTCCTGCCGGACCGCGAGAACCGCCTCGATCTCCCGCCGCACGTCCTCCAGGGCGAGCGCCGCCCGGTCGTACCGCGTGGTGTCGGGCCGGCCGCCTCCGGGCGCCGAACTGCCCGCAGCGGGCCGCCAGAACGCCAGGGGATCGGTGACGACCTGCGCGCGCAGCGCGGTCAGCTCGGCCGTGATCGACTCCAGCTCGTCACCGGCCGGGTGCTCCCCGGGCCGGACGCCGACCGAGTGCGCGAGCGAGCGCGTACGCCCCAGCTCGGCGGCGAGCAGATCTATCCGCGCGGGCAGCGCCGACCAGACGGCGTCGGCGGTCACCACCACGTCGAGCGAGGCCGCGTACAGCTCGTTCATCCGGCTCACCAGACGCTCCAGGGTGAAACTCTCGGAGAGCCGTGGCGGGCCGTCGAGCGACGCCGGGAGCCCCTGCTGCCCGTCGGACACGTGCACGCTCTCGCCCCGCAGCCGCTCGGTCAGTTCGACCAGGTCGGCCGGGCCGGGCCAGCGGCGGCGGGAGCGCAGCTCACGGACGTCGTTCAGGGCGGCGGTGTACGCGTCGAAGTACGTCCAGAGCCGGGTGATCGTCCTCTCGGTGGTCTCCCAGCGTTCCCGGGTCGTACCGGTCAGCTCGGCGCCTTCGAGCAGCCTGCGGCCCGCGTGGTCCTGGAGCGCGAGGAGCGAGTCCTCGATCGCCTTGTGCTCCGCGCCGAGCCGCGCCAGCGCACGGTCCGCCTCGTCCCGGTCCATTACCGGCCCGGGGGGTCCCGTGACGCCCATCGATCACCTCTCGCTCTACTTGTACTTCGGTGCGGGCGGCCCGAATATCCCGGGCAGGTCCGCCTTCAGCCACTTGACGTACGCCGCCGTCCAGGCGCCCTGCCGGTACTGGACGAGGACCTGGTTGACCCGGCGGACGAGGTCGTCGTTGCCGAGCTTGGCGGCGACGCCGTAGTACTCGGTGGTGAACGGTCTGCCCTTGAGCTCGACCGCGGGGTCCTGGGCGGCCTGGCCGGCCGCCAGGGCGTTGTCGGTGACGACGGCGTCGACCTCGCCCATCTGGAGCCTGGCCAGACAGTCCAGCTGGTTGGGGACGGTGAGCCGGTCCTTGTCGTCCTTGGTGCCGTCGCCCTCGTCCTTGTACAGCGCGCCGAAGGAGTCGTGCTCCAGGGCCTCGTAGGCGGTGGAGCCCTCGGCCGTGCAGACACGCTTGCCGCTCAGCGAGGAGTCGTAGCCGGTGATGGGCGACTCCTTGGGAGCGAGGACCTGCTGGCCGGCCTGGAAGTAGGCGGTGGAGAAGGCGACCTGCTGGATCCGCTTGCAGTTGATCGTCATCGTGCGGACGACGAGATCGACCTTGCCGCTCTCCAGGGCGGCGATCCGCTGGTTGGTCGGAATGGCCCGGAAGACGATCTTCTCGTCGCTGCCCAGGATGTCCTTGGCGATGGCCCGGGCCAGGTCGATGTCGAAGCCCTCCAGCGCGCGCGTGCTGGGGTTGCGGTATCCCCAGCGGTAGCTGGACTGGTCGACGCCCACGACGAGCTTGCCGCGTTCCTTGATGGCGGCGATCGAGGGGCCGTCGGCACCGGACGGGGTGAGCGAGGCCTCCGGGTTCTCGCAGGTGTCCGCTCTGACCGGCATGCCGGTTCCGACGCCGCCGCCGGGGCCGGAGACGCGGGGCGGGTCCGCCCGGCCGGCTCCGTCGTGCGCCAGCGGCAGCAGCGTCAGCGAGGCGGTGAGTCCGCAGGCGACGGCCATGGCGGCGACCCCGCCCCAGCCGCGCAGCCGCGCCAGGGGACGCCGCGGAGCCCGGTGGTGCGTTCCCGTGCCGTCGACGCCGTTCCGCATCCCGCCCTCTCTCACCGGTACTCCGACAGCCTGCGGTTGATCCCCAGGATCGCACCGGCCGCGCCGAGGACTCCGAGCGCGGCCGCGCCGAGCGGGAGTCCGCTCAGCGCGCCCCGCCCGCCGTCGGCGGCGCGGGTGAACTCCCTCTGCTCGTGGTCCAGGGCCTTCTTCAGGGCCGCGTCGACCTGGTCGAAGGACTGCCCGGTGGACTCCTTCGACCCGATGACCCGGGCCAGCGCGCCCTCGAAGTCTCCCGCGTCGTCCTTCTCGCGGACGACCGTGTGGCGCTGCCGCCACTCGGCCGTACGGTCCGCGGCCTCGCTCAGCGGATCGCGCCCGGCGTCGTCGTCGGCCAGCTCCCGGGCCCGGGCGAGCGCGTCCGTCAGCGCCCGCATCCCCGTGGCGTAGTCCGTCTCGTACTTGTCGTTCTTGCCGTCGTCGGTGAGGACCGCGCCCCGCGAGACCATCGCCAGGTTCTCGTTGGCGCGGGCCTTCAGGGAGTTGATCCGCGCGGTGTTGAGCACCTGGAGCGAACTCTGCCCGTGGTCGCGGGCCTCGCTCAGCCCGGCCCGGGCGACCGTGTGCCCGGCCGCGAGCCAGAGCAGCGTGATCACGGAGGCGGCCGTCGCGGCGAGCAGCCCGTGGTTGAACACCCGGTTGGTCCGGGCGTAGTTGCGGCGCTGCGCCCACAGGAGGGCGGCGAGGGTGAGGATCCCGAGCGCGAGGGAGAGCAGCGGCCAGTCCCGCGCGTCCTCCTCGTCCCGGTGGAGCCTGGCCGTCTCCGCCTCGTACAGCCGCTCGGCCGCCGGGAGCAGTTCGGTGGTCATCTGCTGGTTGGCGTACCGCAGATAGGCACCGCCCAGCGGCAGACCCTGCCGGTTGGCGGCCCGGGCCCGCTCGATCAGGCCGGTGTAGCGGGGCAGGAATTCGTTGAGCGTGGCGATCTCGCGGGCCGACTCCGTCGAACCCTCGGTGCTCGCCGCCGCCTTGACCAGCAGCCGGGAAGCCGTCGTGATGTCGTCGGCGTACCGCTTCAGGACCTCCGGGGGCTCCTCCGCGCCCGCCAGGAAGGCGCTCGCGGCGGCGGTGTCGGCGTCGGCGAGCGAGCGGTAGATGTCGGCGGCGTCGGCGCTCAGGGGCTGGCTGCGGCTCACCACGTCGTCGGCCGAGGCGGCCCGGCCCGCGACCTCGAAGGCGGTGACCGTACCGAACGCGACGACCAGCAGGGCCAGTACGGCGCCGAGGACCCGCAACCGGCCGGGTTCGGTGGTCGCGGCCTTGCGCAGCCACTCCCTGCCCTCGTCCCAGGCCCCCCGACCGGCGGGCGGGGCCGCGCCGGGCGCCGGCGACGGCTGAACGGGCGCCGGCGAAGGCTGCGCGGGCACGCCGCCGCCCGGGTGCGCGGGCGCGGTGTCCGGCGCCGATGCGACGGGCGCGTTCGGCGGGTATGTCACGTGACCTCCCCCATGGTCGACGACGGCTGCCCGGCCAGCAGTATGACCTCAGGGGCCCCACCCGCACACCGGGAATGACGCGATCTTGTTCCTATCGTGCCCCATGCCCCGGCCGCCCCCACGGGCGAACCCTCTACGTTGAATACGTCGTCCGGCCGGAATCGGTTCCACCACGAAAGGGTGAACGGGGCGTTCCCCGACCGCGGAACGCCCCGTTCACCCGACGGACGAAGAACTCAGGAGTAGTGCTCCCGGAGCCGGGCCGCGGCGTCCGGCCCCTCCCCCCACGCGTCGAGCGCGAAGAGTGCCGCGCCCAGGACCGGCGGCGCGGTCACCACCCCGATCACCGCCTTCGGCGCCTTCACGGCAAGGAGTTCCGCGATCCGGTCGTCCAGCTCCGGGTGGCGGGCCGCCAGCACGCTGCCGCCCAGCATCACCGGCGCCTCCTCGTCGAGGAGGCCGAGCCGCCCGAGCGCGACCGACGACAGGGCGACGACCTCCTCGGCGAGCCGGTGCACCAGCGACCGGGCGACGGCGTCGCCCTCCGCGCTCGTACGGAACAGCACGGGCGTCAGCTCGTGCCGCCGCCCGAAGGGGATGCGGCCCAGATGCAGCGCCTCGATCAGCGCGTACATCGTCTCCAGGCCGAAGTGCGCGGGCAGGGCGCGCGCCAGCTCGGTCGGCTCGCCCCGCCCGTCCTCCGCGCGGGCCGCGAACCACAGTGCCTCCTCGGCCAGTCCGCTGCCGCCGCCCCAGTCGCCGGAGATCCGCCCGATGGCGGGGAAGCGGGCGGTCCGGCCGTCCGGCAGCATGCCGACGCAGTTGATCCCGGCGCCGCACACCACCGCGACGCCCCGGGGCTCGTCGAGCCCGGCGCGCAGGATGGCGAAGGTGTCGTTGCGCACCTGGACCGAGCGGCTCCAGCCCCGCGCCGCCAGGGCGGACGTCAACTCCCGCTCCTCCACCGGCAGATCGGCGTTGGCGAGGCAGGCGGAGACATGCGCGAACGACATCGGAAGCCCCGCTTCCGAGGCCGCCCGCCCCACCGTCTCCGCGAGCCCGTCGAGCGCCGCCTCGACCCCGACGACCGGCGGCTGGAACCCTCCGCCGCGCGCCGAACCTAGGACGTCACCGCCCCGGCCGACGACCGCCACGTCCGTCTTGCTGTTCCCGGCGTCGATCGCCAGCAGGACTCCGTTCAGGCCCACGCGAGGTGCTCCCGGTTGTGCGCGATCAGCCGGTCCGTGAGCCCCTCGGCGTACGCGAACTGCCCGACCAGCGGGTGCGCGAGCAGCGCCTTGAACACCCGGTCACGGCCGCCCCTCAGGGCCGCCTCCAGGGCCAGGTCCTCGTACGCCGTCACGTTCGCGATCAGCCCGGCGTACAGCGGGTCGACCTCGGCGACCGGCAGCGGCGAGGCGCCCTGCGGGCCCACCGTGGCCTGCACCTCGATGACGGCGTCGTCCGCCAGGAAGGGCAGCGTGCCGTTGTTGTACGTGTTCACCACCTGGTACGGCGACCCGGTGCCCCCCAGCAGGGAGGCGGCCAGGTCCACGGCGGCCTCCGAGTAGAAGGCGCCGCCGCGCCTGGCGAGCAGGGCCGGCTTCTCGTCGAGCGCCGGGTCGCCGTACATCGCGAGGAGTTCCTTCTCCATCGCGGCCACCTCGGCGGCCCGCGAGGGCTTGGTGCCGAGCTCGCGTACGACCTCGTCGTGCGCGTAGAAGTAGCGCAGGTAGTACGAGGGGACGACGCCGAGCCGGTCGACGATCGGGCGCGGCATGCGCAGGTCGTCGGCGATGGCGTCGCCGTGCTCGGCGAGCAGCCGGGGCAGCACGTTCTCGCCCTCGGGTCCGCCGAGGCGGACGGCCGTCTCCCAGGTCAGATGGTTGAGGCCGACGTGGTCGAGATGGATCTCGGCCGGCGAGACGCCGAGCAGCTTCGCGAACTTGCGCTGGAAACCGATGGCCACGTTGCACAGGCCGACGGCCTTGTGGCCGGCCTGGAGCAGCGCGCGCGTGACGATGCCGACGGGGTTGGTGAAGTCGATGATCCAGGCGTCCGGGTTGGTGCGCCGTACCCGCTCGGCGATGTCGAGGACCACCGGAACGGTCCGCAGCGCCTTGGCGAGACCGCCGGCGCCCGTCGTCTCCTGGCCGACGCAGCCGCACTCCAGCGGCCAGGTCTCGTCCTGGAGGCGCGCGGCCTGCCCGCCGACCCGCAGCTGGAGCAGGACGGCGTCGGCGCCCTCGACGCCCGCGTCGACGTCCGAGGTGGTGACGATCCTCCCGTCGTGTCCCTGCTTGGCGAAGATCCGCCGGGCGAGCCCGCCGACCAGCTCCAGCCGGTCGGCGGCCGGGTCGACGAGGACGAGTTCGGTGATGGGCAGGGTGTCGCGCAATCGCGCGAATCCGTCGATCAGTTCGGGGGTGTAGGTGGAGCCGCCCCCCACGACAGCGAGCTTCATATCGGTCAGCTAGCCCTTCACTCCGGTCAGTGTGACTCCCTCGACGAACGCCTTCTGGGCGAAGAAGAACACGAGGATCACAGGAGCCATGACCAGGACGGTCGCGGCCATGGTCAGATTCCAGTCGGTGTGGTGCGCCCCCTTGAAGGACTCCAGGCCGTAACTCAGCGTCCACGCGCCCGGGTTCTCGGAGGCGTAGATCTGCGGTCCGAAGTAGTCGTTCCAGCAGTAGAAGAACTGGAACAGTGCCACGGCGGCGATGCCCGGCCTGGCCATCGGGAGTACGACCTTGACGAGGGCGCGCAGTTCGCCGCATCCGTCGATCTTGGCGGCCTCGATGTACTCGTTGGGGATGGTCAGCAGGAACTGGCGCAGCAGGAAGACGGCGAAGGCGTCGCCGAACGCCATCGGGATGATCAGCGGCCACAGGGTGCCGGAGAGATCCATCTGCTTGGCCCAGAACAGGTACATCGGGATGATGACGACCTGCGGCGGCAGCATCATCATCGAGATGACCAGCAGCAGCGACAGATGCCGGCCGCGGAAGCGGAGTTTGGCGAGCGCGTACGCCACCGGGATCGAGGAGACGACCACGAGCGCGGTGCCGAGGCCCGCGTACAGCAGGGAGTTCCGCCACCAGGTGAGGAAGCCCGGGGTGTCGAAGACCCGGAAATAGTTGTCCCAGTGCCAGGTGTTCGGGGTCAGATCCCGGGTCAGCGCCTGCTGGTCGCTCATCAGGGACGTCAGGAAGACGAAGACGAACGGCAGCACGAAGAAGAGGGCGGCGGCGATCCCGAGGGAGTGCACGGCGATCCAGTGCAGCAGCGACCTGCGGCGGGCACGCTTCTCGGCGGGGCTCGCCACGGGCCGGTCGGGGGCGGAGGCGACGGACGCGGCGGACGATGTGGTCATGATCAGTCACCCGAGCCGATCAGGCCGCCGCGCCGGCGCATCAGCAGCGCGGTGAAGGCCATGGAGAAAGCGAAGAGCACCAGCGCCACGACGCAGGCCGCGCCGTAGTCGAAGCGGCCGAAGCCGAGGTTGTAGACGAGCTGCGGGAGGGTGAGCGTGGAGTCGTCCGGGTAGCCCGGCTCGAAGGTCTGGCCGGAGCCTCCCATCACTCCCGAGGCGACCTTGGCGGCCACGATCGGCTGGGTGTAGTACTGCATCGCGCCGATGATCCCGGTCACCACAGCGAACAGCACGATCGGCGAGATGTTCGGCAGCGTGACGTACCGGAACCGCTGCCAGGCGGAGGCGCCGTCCAGCTCCGCGGCCTCGTACTGCTCCTTCGGTACGTCGAGCAGCGCGGCCATGAAGATGACCATGAGGTCGCCGACGCCCCACACGGCCAGGACGGTCAGGGCCGGCTTGGCCCAGTCGGCGTCGTTGAACCAGGAGGGGGCGGGGATGCCGACCGCCTCCAGGAGCGAGTTGACCGGCCCGGTGCCGGGGTTGAGCAGGAAGACGAAGGCCAGCGTGGCGGCCACCGGCGGGGCCAGGTACGGCAGGTAGAAGAGGGTGCGGAAGACCCCGACACCCGTCTTGATCTTGGTGATCAGCATGCCGACGCCGAGGCCGAACACCACCCGGCAGGCGACCATGACGACGGCCAGCCACAGGGTGTTCCGCATCGCCGGCCAGAACTTCGGCAGGTCCGAGAAGACGTACGTCCAGTTGTCCAAGGCCCGCCACGTCGGCGGGTTGAGACCGTCGTACTTCATGAACGAGAAGTAGACGGTCGACAGGAGCGGATAGGCGAAGAAGACGCCGAATCCGATCAGCCAGGGCGACATGAACGCCGCGGTGCGAAGCGCGTTGCGCACGCGCCTCGACCGCAGCGTGGGACGCCCGTCCCGGGGGGCGGCGGCCGGGGCGGCCGGCCGCTGCGTGGGCAAGGTGCCGGTGCTCATGAGTGCGCTTCCCGGCCGCTACTTCGCCTGGGCGATGTCGCGGTCGATCTGGGCCGCGGTCTCCTGAAGGCCCTTCTTCAAGTCCGTGACCTGGCCCTTCTCGTACTTCTGGGCGAAGTCCTGGAGGGTGTCCTGGTAGGTGGAGCCGTTCACCGCGCCGTCCGAGGTGGTCGACTCGGGGTGCTGGGCGATGTCCAGGAAGGTCTTGAAGCGCGGGTCGAACTTCAGGTTCGGGGACTTCAGCGCCTCCAGGGTGGAGGGCACGTTGCCGATGCCGTTGGCGAAGTTCACCACGGCCTCGGTGTTCGTGGTCATGTACTTCACCAGCTGCCAGGCCGCGTTCTGCTTCTCGCTCTGCGGGGCGATGCCCATGATCGTGCCGGAGAGGTAGCCCTTGCCGTACTCGGCCACCTCGTCGTCGGCGACCGGCAGCGGCGCGACGCCGACCTCGAAGCCGACCTTGGCGTCCTTGATGAAGTTCAGCCGCCACTCGCCGTCGAGCTGCATGGCGACCTGTCCGGTGTGGAAGGGGTGCTTCGCGCCCCATTCGTCACCGAAGGTCGTGCGGTACCTGTCCAGCTTCGCGAACCCGCCGAGGCTGTCCACCAGCGACTTCTGGTACGTCATCATCTCGGCGAAGGCCGGGTCCTTGGCGACGTTCGACTTGCCGTTCGCGTCGAAGTACGTGTGGTCCCACTGCGACATGTAGTGGCTCACGACGGTCTCGTAGCCGAGGTAGTTCGGCATGAAGCCGAGCTGCTCGTAGGAGTCGCCCTTCGGCTTGGTCAGCTTCTTGGCGACCTGGGTGAACTCCGACCAGGTCTTCGGCGGGGCGGTGATGCCGGCCGCCTCGAAGGCGTCCTTGTTGTAGTAGAGGCCGTACGCGTCGGAGAGCAGCGGCAGGGTGCAGCGCACGCCCTCGAACTGCGTGTACTCCTGCAGGACCTTCGGGAACGTCTTGTCGAGGTCGAGCTTGTCCTTCTCGATGAACGGCTTGAGGTCGGCGAGCGCGCCCGAGGCGCAGAACTTGCCGACGTTGGCCGTGGTGAAGGAGGAGACCACGTCCGGGCCGTTCGAGCCGCCCGCGCGCAGCGCCTGGTTGAGCTTGTCGTCGTTGATGTTGCCGACGACCTTCACCGTGATGTTCGGGTGCGCCTTCTCGAAGCGGTCGACGTTGTCCTGGATCGCCTTGACCTCGGACGGTGCCGACCAGCCGTGCCAGAAGGTGATCGTCGTCTTCGCGTTCGGGTCGTCGCTCGCGCCGTTGCCCGCGGAGCCCGTACAGGCGGAGGCGAGGACGGCCATGGAGGCGGTGGTGGCGAGCGCGATCGCGGCTCTGCGGGGGCGTACGGGCATGGCGAAGTCTCCCTGGGGCGGAGGGCTGTGGCGGAGGGGTGCCGGTGGGACGGGGCGGGGGCTAGCGCGAGGTGTCGAAGACCTCGTCGCGGGTGGCGGCGAGGGCGCGTTCGAGCGCGCCGCGCAGCACGGGATTCCGCTGTACGGCTCCGAGGACGAGCCGGGGCCGGGACGCGGCGAGTTCGGCCAGCTCCGACTGGACGCGCTCGCGCAGGGGCTCCCCGCCGGCGACGGTCACGGCGCCGGAGAGGACGAGGAGTTCGGGGTCGAGTACGGCGACGAGGGAGGCGAGACCGGTGGCCAGCCGCTCGGCGTACCGGTCGAGGAGCGCGGCGTAGCGCGGGTCGGTGGCGTGGTGGACGGCGGCGTGGGACAGCAGTGCGGACGCGGTGGGGACGTACGGCTGCTCGACGGTGTCGATCCCGAGGTCCCGGGCGATCCGGGGGACGGCCTGGACGCCGGCGAGCTCCTGGAAGCCGCCGGAGTTGGCCTTGGTCACCTGCCGTACGAGCGGGGTGCCGGGCACGGGCAGGAAGCCGACCTCGCCGGCGCCGCCGGTGAAGCCGCGGTGGAGGCGGCCGCCGAGGACGAGGGCGGCACCGAGGCCCTCCTCGTTCCACAGCAGCACGAAGTCGTCGTGGCCGCGGGCGGCGCCGAGGCGCTGTTCGGCGACGGCGGCGAGGTTGACGTCGTTCTCGTACTCGAACGGCATCGGGAGGACGGTGGCCAGCTCCTCCAGGAGGGTGGGGGAGTGCCAGCCGGGCAGGTGGGAGGCGTACCGCAGCCGGCCGGTGGCCGGGTCGAATGCGCCGGGGGTCCCGATGACGAGCCGGTGCACCTCGGACCGGGTGATCCCCGCGTCCTCGGCGGCGCCGTCGAGGGCGGTGGTGACCTGCCGTACGACGCCCTCGGCGGCCCGGCCCGGTGTCGCCAGTTCGAACTCGCCGACGACCTCGCCGGTGACATCGGCGACGGCGGCGCGGATGCGGTGCGGGGTCACGTCGAGTCCGGCGGCGAAGGCGGCCCGGGCGTTGACCGCGTACAGCTGGGCGCTGGGTCCCGGCCGGCCCGCGGTGGTGCCGGTGGCGACGACGAGCCCGGCGGCTTCGAGCCGGGCGAGCAGCTGCGAGGCGGTCGGCTTGGAGAGCCCGGTGAGCTTGCCGATCCGGGTCCGGGACAGGGTGCCGTGCTCCAGGAGCAGATCGAGGGCGGCACGGTCGTTCATGGCGCGCAGCACCCGTGGGGTGCCGGGGGTCCCCGGGGTCGTACCGGCCATGACGGATGCACCTGCCCTTCGGCTCTGGTCGGGGGCCCATTCTGCTGCCCCACGGCCCGGTCTCCCAACTGCGCCGGGGCGGCTCTGTTAGGAAAGTTTCCTATTCGGTGGGAGGACCGTAGGACGGGCGTCGGCGGGCCGTCAATACCCGGGAACGCGCGACGCCCCCGAAGGCAACCAAAGCGTTACCTGCGGGGGCGTCGCGGACGGAGCGAGCGCTACTTCGAGAGGTTGGGCGAGGACGGCGGGATGGGAGTGGCCGCCGCGGACTGCGGGGAGGTCGCGGAGGCGAACGCCGAGGGGGCCGCCATGCCCGCCGTCGGGTCCGCCGTGGACTCCTCGGCCTGCGCCGGGACGCCGCCCACGATCCGGATGCCGGCCTCGTCCAGGGCCCGCTTGATCCGCCAGCGCAGCTCGCGCTCGACCCCCAGGGCCTTGCCCGGCATCGTCTTCGCCGCGACCCGGATCGTCATCGAATCCAGCAACACCTCGTTGAGGCCGAGGATCTCGACCGGACCCCACAGCCGCTCGTTCCACGGCTCTTCCTTGGCCATGGCCTCGGCGGCCCCGGTGATCACCGCGCGGACACGGTCCAGGTCCTCGGTCGGGCGGACGGCGACATCGACCGCCGCCGTCGCCCAGCCCTGGCTGAGGTTGCCGATCCGCTTGATCTCGCCGTTGCGCACGTACCAGATCTCGCCGTTGTCGCCGCGCAGCTTCGTCACCCGCAGACCGACCTCGATGACCTCACCGGAGGCCACACCGGCGTCGACCGAGTCACCGACGCCGTACTGGTCCTCAAGGATCATGAAGACACCGGAGAGGAAGTCCGTCACCAGGTTCCTGGCACCGAAACCGATCGCCACACCCGCGACACCGGCCGACGCGAGCAGCGGGGCCAGGTCGATCTGGAAGGCGCCCAGGATCATCAGACCGGCCGTGCCCAGGATCACGAAGGACGCGACCGAACGCAGCACCGAGCCGATCGCCTCGGAGCGCTGCCGGCGCCGCTCGGCGTTGACGAGCAGCCCGCCGAGCGCGGTGCCCTCCACCGCCTGGGCGGAGCGGTTCATCCGCTCTATCAGCTTCGTCAGGGCACGGCGGATCGCCATCCGCAGCAGCAGGGCGACGACCAGGATGAGGAGAATGCGCAGACCGGTGTTCAGCCAGGTGGACCAGTTCTCCTCCACCCAGCCTGCGGCGTTCGTCGCCTTCTCCGCCGCCTCGTCCAGGGTCACCGGAACAGGCTGCGGATCGGCGGCGGCCACCAGGGCGGACCAGGACACGACAGAGACCTCCAGGCATCACGTACGCAGACCATCCACACTAACGGGGCATCCGATGCGTTCCCCTCGCCCTGTTCGAGGGAGAGACCGACCTCACGCGGGAAATACTCCGGAGACGATGCCGTTGTGGTCGAGAACACCCCAAGCCCGTTACGGCTGCATGGTGGCGTTCCGACCAGGCATGAGGAGAGACTGAGAGCAGTTCGTCCCGGCGCGAGCCACGCGCCGCCGGCGTATTAGGAGGCATCCGTGCCGCATGTCCTGGTCCTCAACGCGTCGTACGAGCCCCTCGGCGTCGTACCGCTCCGCCGCGCGCTCGTCCTCGTCCTCGAGAACAAGGCACTGTGCCTCGAGGAGTCCGGCGCCTTCCTGCACAGCGAGACCCGCGTCATCCCGGCACCCAGCGTGGTCCGGCTGAAGCGGTTCGTACGGGTCCCCTACCGGGGGCCCGTTCCTTTGACCCGCAGAGCCCTCTTCGCCCGCGACGGCGGACGCTGCATGTACTGCGGTGGCGTCGCAACCAGCGTCGACCACGTCGTTCCGCGCAGCCGCGGGGGCACGCACGCCTGGGACAACGTGGTGGCGGCCTGCCGCCGCTGCAACCACGTGAAGGCCGACCGGCACCTGCGCGAGCTGGGCTGGCGCCTGCGCCACCAACCGGCGCCGCCGACCGGCCTGGCGTGGCGGATCATCGGGACCGGGCACCGGGACCCGCGCTGGCTGCCCTACCTCCAGCCGTACGGCGCCGACGACGTCATGGCCCGGATCGACGCCGTCTCCCACGTCCCCGCGGGGGCCGTGAAGACGGGCTGATCCGGGCTCTGTCGGCGCGAGGCGCTACTCCCCGGGCCGCGGCGGCTCCACGGGCTGCCGCGGCTCCTCCGGCTGTTCCGGTTGGTCCGACCCGCCGGGCTCCGCCTGCTTCTCGGTCCGCGGCGGGGCGACCGCATACGTCTCCACCGACCAGAGGGAGTAGCCGTACTCCGTCGCCCGCGCGTCACCCTGCACGCGCAGGAAGCGGGTGTCCGCCGCGTCCATACGGACCGACTCGCGACCCCCGCGCCCGTCGGCGACCGTGGCGGCGGTCCGCCAGGAGCGGCCGTCGGCGGAGACCTGGACGCGGTAGCGGGAGGCGTACGCGTCCTGCCAGTGCAGGACCACCTGTCCTATCCGGGCCGGCCGCGGAAGCTCCAGCTGCCACCAGGCGCCGTCCACCGGTTCGGAGGACCAGCGGGTGGCCGGGTCGCCGTCCACGGCCGCCGCCGCCGGGAAGTCGGGGGTCTCGTCCCCCGAGGACGACGCCGTCGCCGTCCGCGCCAGGTCGGGTCCCGCCGTGCGCGGGAAGGCGCGGACCGTCAGGACCCGCTCCTCGCCGGCGAAGGTCACGGGCACCCGGTAGGAGCCCGCAGGCACATCCGCCGCCACCGAGACCCGCACGGGCACCGTCGCGCGCGTGCCGCGCGGCACCCGGATCTCCCTCGGCAGCCGCACCTCGATGCCCTTCGGCGCCTTCGCGGTCAGCGCCCCGCGCACCTCCCCGGCCCGCCGGCCCGCCAGCCGGATGTCGACCCGCTGCGCGGGGCCGCCGATCTCGGCGTCCGTCTCGGCGCGGGCGAGCTCCAGTTCGGCGCGCGGTTCGTCGGCGAACCACGGCACCAGGGACCGGACCTCCGGAGCCGTACCGCTCCACACGATCCGCACCGCGTCCGCGCGCAGCCCCTTGAGCTCCGTCTGTGTGTAGCCGGACGCGGACAGCGGTCCGAGCGTCCGCCAGCCCTCGCCGGGGACGTGCGCCTCCACGCGCGCGTCCGGCCCGGCGGCCGCGCCCGGCTCGGTCATCGCGGTCACGGTCTCCAGGGGCCGGGAACGGTCGAGCCGGACGGTGTACGAGTCCGGCGCCCGGTCCGCAGGCCGCCCGGCCCGCTGCGCCCGGTCCGCGCCCGTCCAGGCCGCCGACTCCGCCACCGCGCGCGTGAGGAAGGGATCGAGGACGCCCTTGCCGACCGTCACCTCGCTCGACCTCACGGCCTCCCGCAGCGGCTCCAGACGCAGCTGGGACCGCCAGGCCGCCGCCCCGTCGCCACGGGCCTGGGCCAGCAGCATGTCGACCGCCGTCTCGCCGGCCAGGCCGTACCGCGACAGCTGCTCCAGCCACGGCCGCGCCTCGTCGTCCAGCGAGCCGTCGGCCGTCGCGGCCAGCCGCCCGGGGGCCTCCCGCATCACCGTGAACGCCGCCCGCAGCTCGCGCGCCGCCTTCTCCCGTGTCGCCGGGTCGGGGGCCGTCCGGCTGTTCCAGAACGCGGTCATCAGCGGCTTGAGATAAGCCGACTCGCCCGCCGGGTCGAGGATCGAGGAGGCGTCGTTCCCGGCCAGCGCCCACAGCGCGGCGCGCGCCGCCGGGTCCGGCCCGGCCAGCTCCGCGACGGCGGCCCGCCAGGACTCCTGCGGCCGGTACCCCTTCGGGTTCCAGGCGTAGTCCGCGGCGGTGAACAGCGGGATGCGGGAGACCGCCGCCTGCTCCATGGCGTTGGTGAGGAGCGCGGCGGAACCGGCCGCCACGGCCGGCTCGCGGCCTGTGTAGGGGCCGAGGAAGAGCCGGTCCTGGGCGTAGTCGTTCACCGGGTAGTTGTCCATGGTCACCAGCGGATGACGGAACACCCCGCGGGCACCGGCCAGTTCCCGCCCGGTGATCGTGCGCGGGACGACCCCGACGCCCGTCCAGGCCACGCGTACCCGGTCGGCGAGTTCGGCCGCGAGGGCCGTGCGGTACTCCGTGGCGCCGTCCTGGTAGTACTCGGTCGGCATCAGGGTCAGCGGTTCGGCGTCCGGATACCGGCCGGCCAGGTGCCGGTCCACGGCGCCGGCCACGCGCGCGTGGGCGGCGGCCGCCGCCCGGGGCCCGCGTCCGAAGGTGTCCGCGTCCTTCCCGCAGTGCCACTCGCTGTAGCTGACGTCCTGGAACTGGAGCTGGAAGGAGCGCACGCCGAGCGCCCACATCGCGTCGATCTTGCGCAGGAGCGCCTTGACGTCGTCGTCCGACGCCAGGCACATGGACTGGGCGGGCGCCACGGCCCAGGCGAGGGTCACATGGTTGGCGCGGGCCCGCTCGGCGAGCGCGCGGAACTCGGCGCGCTGATCGGCCGGGTAGGGGTCGCGCCACTGCGTCTGGCGGTAGGGGTCGTCCCCCGGGGCGTAGAGGTAGCGGTTCTGCTTCGTGTGGCCCATGAAGTCGAGGTGGGCGAGGCGCTGCTCCAGGCTCCAGGGGCGGCCGTAGAAGCCCTCGGTGAGCCCGCGCACGGCGGTGCCGGGCCAGTCGCGGACGACCACGCCCGGGACCTCGCGCCGCTCGCCGACGAGCTGACGCAGCGTCTGGACGGCGTGGAAGAGACCGTCCTCGCCGACGCCGTCGAGGGCGACCGTGTCCCGGCCCTGGACCCGCCCGGTCGCCAGCCGGTAGCCGCCGCGCGGCAGATCCGCCCGCTCGGGCACGCGCAGCGCCCGCAGGGCCTCGCCGGAGGCGGCGGAGCCCGCGCGGATCACGGTCCCGCCGCCGGGCAGGGACGTGTGGACGGTCCGTACCCCCGCCGCCCGCAGCACCTCGCGCAGCGCCGCGACGGCGTACGGATCGGCGTCGGCGTCCGTGAGCAGCGTCACCTGATCGCCGAGCGGCACCGAGGGACCCGCGCCCTTCAGGGACTGCGGACGCGGCCACACCGAGGGCACGGCCCGCTGCTCGTCGGGGGCGGTGAGGGGGGAGACCGGCGCGGCCTGGGCGAGCCCCGGCATGCCGCCGCCGAGGAGACCACCGATCACCGCGGCGGCCACGGCCGACGCGGTCCGCTTCCTGCGCCCGAGGTGCACGTGGGACTCCTTTTGTCACGAGTGGGTCACGAGCCCACCACCCGTCAGGCGGAGGTGTCAATGCGCATGGCCGATGTGTCTGCTTTGCCCGGCGGGGTGGCACCCCTTCGCCAAGTCGGGCCGGTAAAACGGGGTGGGCTGGGTAGGGCTCAGTCGTTGTCCCACCTGTCGAGACGTAACGGGAGCCCGCATGTCCGTGTCCACCCCCCACGCCAACGTGACGATCGCCCGGTCCAAACAGATACCCCTCCTGATCCCGGGTCCGCTGACCAGCGAACCCCCGCTCGCCGACGCCGCACCCCTCACCAGTGAGCCGCCCTTGACGGACGCGGCCCCCCTGACCAGCGAACCCACCGCCCCCGGCACGGCGGGCGGCACGGAGTCCCCCGGAGTCTGACTCGCCGGACACCCCCTCGGGCCGCCCAGCCGCCGGCCCCGGAGCCCTCGGAGCGTGAAGTGACCCTGGCCCGCCTCGCCGCCCTCCATGGCGTCGCCACCGAGTACGAGCCCTCCGAGGGCGTCACCGTCCGGGTGCCCGACGCCACCGTCGTGGCCGTGCTCGGCGCCCTGGACGTCGACGCCTCCACACCGGAGGCGGTCGAGGCCGCGCTCGAGACGGCCGGGCGGGCCGAGCGGGAGCGCCTGCTGCCCGCCACCCTGGTGCGCTGGCAGGAGGACCCCGCGGGCCCGGCGGGACCGGTGCGCCCGCCCGAGGACCTGCCGCCCGGGACCCGGCTGCGGGTCACGACCGAGTCGGGCGAGGTGGTGGAGGGCGAGGACTGGGACCGGCTGCCGCCCGGCGTCCACACGGTCGACGCCGTCGCCCCCGAGGGGCGCGGCGGACGGAGCACGCTGATCGTCGCCCCCGCGCGCGTCCCCCGGCCGGAGCGGCGGTCGTTCGGCCTGCTCGTCCAGCTGTACTCCGTGCTGTCCGCCCGCTCCTGGGGCATGGGCGACCTCGGCGACCTGCGGGAGCTGGTCACCTGGGCGGGCCGGACGCACGGCGCCGGGTTCGTCCAGGTCAACCCGCTGCACGCGGCCGTGCCCGGGGCGCCCACCGACCCCTCCCCGTACCGCCCCTCCTCGCGTCGCTTCCCCGACCCCGTCCATCTGCGGATCGAGGACATCCCCGAGTACGCACACGTGGCCCCCGAATACCGAGCCGAACTGGACTCCGTCCTGACCGACGCCGCCGAGCTGCGCGAACGAGTCCTGCGCAAGGGGGCGCTGATCGACCGGGACGCGGTGTGGGAGGTCAAGCGGCGCGCCCTGGAGCTCGTACGGACCGTGGAGCTCGGCCCCGGCAGACGCGCCGACTACCGCGACTTCCTGGCCGAGCGCGGCCGCGCCCTGGAGGATCACGCCACTTACTGCGCGCTCGCCGAGCGCCACGGTCACCACTGGCGCACCTGGCCGGAGGAGCTGCGGGAGCCGCGCTCCGCCGAGGCGGCGGTCCGCGCGGGCACGGGGCCGGGGACCGGGCTGCGCGACCGGATCGACTTCCACTGCTGGCTCGCCTGGTTGACGGACCGCCAGCTCGCCGCCGCGGGGGCGGCGGCGGACGAGGCCCGGATGGCCGTCGGTGTCGTCCACGACCTCGCGGTGGGCGTCCATCCCGACGGCTCCGACGCCTGGGCCCAGCAGGACGCCTTCGCCGCGGGCATGTCGGTCGGCGCCCCGCCCGACGCCTTCAACGCCCTAGGCCAGGACTGGGGGCTGCCGCCCTGGCGCCCCGACGCCCTGGCCGCCTCCGGCTACGCCCCCTACCGCGGGCTCCTGAAGGAACTGCTGCGCCACGCGGGCGCCCTGCGCATCGACCATGTGATGGGCCTGTTCCGGCTCTGGTGGGTCCCCGAGGGCCGCGAGCCCACCGAGGGGACCTACGTCCGCTACGACGCCGAGGCCATGCTCGCCGTCCTCGCCCTGGAGGCCGACCGGGCCGGCGCCGTCGTGATCGGCGAGGATCTCGGCACCGTCGAGCCGGGCGTGCGCGAGCGGCTGTCCCGGCGCGGGGTGCTCGGCACGTCCGTGCTCTGGTTCGAGCGGGACTGGACCGGCACCGGCCGCCCGCTGCCGCCCGAGGCGTGGCGGGCCGACTGTGTGGCCACCGCCACCACCCACGACCTCCCCTCCACCGCCGCCCGCCTCAGCGGCGACCATGTGGCCCTGCGTCACCGTCTCGGTCTGCTCACCGGCGACCTGGAGCGGGAACGGAGCCGGGACGCGGCCGAGACCCGTGAGTGGCTCCGCCTGCTGCAGCGGCTCGGGCTGCTCCCGGAGGGCCCGGGGGACGAGGAGGCGGAGATCAGGGCGGTGCACCGGTTCCTGCTGCGTACCCCGGCTCGGATGGTGGGGGTATGGCTGCCGGACGCGGTGGGGGACCGGCGCCCGCAGAACCTGCCGGGGACCTGGGACCAGTACCCCAACTGGCGGCTGCCGGTCGCCGGTCCGGACGGACAGCCGCTCGGCCTGGAGCAGCTGGCCGCCTCGCCGCGGCTGCACCGGCTGCTGAGCGTGTTCGGCGCCCGTACGGCACCCCCGGGCGCGCGGCCCGTTTAGGGGTTCGCTACGTTTGCACCGTGGACAAGAAGAACGCCCTGCGCGCCGGTGCTGTCGCGGCCGGTACGACGCTGATGATGCTGCTCATGTCGTCCCCCGCGCTCGCGCTCACCCGCGACGACGGTGACGACCCGGCCCCCAAGCTGAGTGTCGTCGAGACGCTCGGCCTGTACGTGGTCGCACCGATCGTGCTGTTCCTGGTGATCGCCGGTCTGGTGATGGTGCTCGACAAGTCCAAGAAGGCCTGACCGCCTCCTCGTCGTTCCCGCGAGGGCGCCGCACGGTACGAGCTACCGTGCGGCGCCCTCGCGTGCGTTCAGGCCGTGGTCGCGAGCAGCTTGCGCAGCAGCCCGGCCAGCTGTTCCGCCTCCTCCTCGGTGAGCGCGGACTCCAGGGCCGCCCGCTGCTGGGCGAGACCGGCCCCGACGGCCTGGTCCACCAGCTCCCGGGCGTGATCGCTCAGGGTGACCCGCAGCCCGCGCCGGTCGTTCGGGTCGGGGCTGCGGCTGAGCAGTCCGGCCTTCTCCAGCTTGTCCAGCCGGCCGGTCATCCCGCCGGTGGTGATCATCAGCGTGGCGGCCAGCTCGCGCGGTGAGAGCGTGTACGGCTCCCCGGACCTGCGCAGGGTCCCGAGCACGTCGAACTCGCCGAGCCCCATGCCGTAGGGCGCGTACGCCTTCTCGACCCGGCCGCGCATGGCGGCGGCCAGCCGGTAGATCCGCCCGAAGACCGCCATCGGGAGGGTCTCCAGATCGGGCCGGACGGCTGCCCACTGGTCGATGATCGCGTCGACGGGGTCGTGGGCGGGGCCGGGACCCGGGGTGTGCTTCTCCATGACGACAGTCTCCTCCCTCCTTCCACTCGATGACAAGAAAGCCACTTGCAAGTAAGTAGCTTAGTGCTAAGTTAATTACCACCAAGCCACTCTGGGCCGCCACGAGCCCGGAGCCCCGGCATACCGGATCAGGGGGAACCGTCATGTCCCGTAAGGCCGCCGTCGTCGCGCTCACCGCCCTCGCCCCCGTCTCCTGGGGCTCCACCTACTTCGTCACCACCGAGTTCCTGCCGCCCGACCGGCCTCTCTTCACCGGGCTGATGCGCGCCCTGCCCGCAGGGCTCCTGCTCCTGGCGGTCACCCGCAAGCTCCCGCGGGGCGCCTGGTGGTGGAAGGCGGCGGTCCTCGGCGGCCTCAACATCGGCGCCTTCTTCCCTCTGCTCTTCCTCGCCGCGTACCGGCTTCCCGGCGGTGTCGCCGCGGTCGTGGCCTCCGTCGGCCCGCTCTTCGTCGTCGGCCTCGCCGCCCTCCTCCTGGGCGACAGGCCCACCGTGCGGTCCCTGCTCACGGCCGTGGCCGCCGCCTTCGGCGTCAGTCTCGTCGTCCTCAAGGCCGGTGCCGCCCTCGATCTCGTCGGCGTGGTCGCCGGGCTCCTCTCCGCCCTCTCGATGTCCGCGGGCGTCGTCTTCACCAAGCGCTGGGGCCGCCCCGAGGGGATCGGCGCCCTCGCGCTCACCGGCTGGCAGCTCACCGCGGGCGGCCTGATGATCCTGCCGATCGCGTTCCTGATCGAGGGTGCCCCGCCGGCCCTCACCGGCACCCATCTCGCCGGCTACGCCTACCTCGCGTTCGGCAACACCGCGATCTCCTACTACCTCTGGTTCCGGGGCATCGAGCGGCTGGACGCCTCCTCCGCCACCCTCCTCGGCCCGCTCTCGCCGATCACCGCGGCCGTCATCGGCTGGGCGGCGCTCGGTCAGGCGCTGGGTCCGGTGCAACTGCTCGGCATGGTGATCGCCTTCGGCGCCACCGTGATCGGCCAGCTGGGCCCCCGTACCCCGAAGGTCGCCACGAAGAGCACATCGTTCAGCTCAGCTGAAAAGAACGATGAAAAACTTTCGATGGACCTGGAGAGTTCTGCGGTGCGACGGTAGGGCCACCGCAACCGAAAGGACCCCCGTGGCACTCCTGGACCGCGCCCGGACCGCACCGAGAACGACCGACGAGCCGGCCACCGCGAAGAACCTCGCGCGGGGGGCCGGCCTCGGCCTTCTCCTCGCGCTCGTCGCCACGGTCGTCTGGTCCGGCAGCTTCGTCGCCACCCGGGACATGGCCGACTCCGTCCCGCCCGTGCAGGCCGTCTTCTGGCGCTGGATCATCGCCCTCCTCGCCGTCGCCCCGCTCGCGGCCCGGCGGACCTGGAGCCAACGGGCCCTCATCCGCCGCCACTTCCGCTTCGTCGCCCTCGCCTCGCTGTTCGGCATCGCCCTCTACAACACGCTCGTCCACCAGGCCGGACTGACCACCTCCGCCTCCAACATGGGCATGATCATGGCCGCGTCCCCCGTGATCATGTCGCTCTTCTCCCGGCTCGGCGGTGAACGCCTCGGCGCACGCCGCACCGTCGGGACGCTGCTCGCCGCCCTCGGGGTGCTGCTGCTCGTCGGCAGGGGTTCGCTCACGATCGACTTCGCCGCCGGCGACCTGTGGATGTTCGCGGCCGCCCTCTCCTTCGCCTCCTACAGCGCACTGCTCAAGCGCAAGCCCACCGAGATCGACCCCCTCGCCTTCCTCCTCACCACCTTCGTGCTCGGCGCCCTGATGCTGCTCCCCGCGTACGCGATCAGCCTCGCCGTCCAGGGCGGCTTCGAGGCGACCACCGGCACCGTCGGCCCCCTGCTCTACGTCGGCGTCCTCTCCTCCGCCGTCGCCTTCTTCGCGTGGAACAAGGCCATCGCCCTGATCGGCGCCGCCCGTGCCGGAGTCGTGTACTACCTCCAGCCGGTCTGCGTCGCCGTGCTCTCGTACGTGCTCCTCGGCGAGGAGCTGGGACTGCTGGGCGGGGCGTGCACGGCCCTCATCCTCGGCGGGGTCGCACTGGCCGCGGCCCACGGGAAACGAACCGCCCGATAGGTTGCGCCCCATGACCGAGTGGGACATCAAGAAGCTCCAGATCCTCCGTACCCTCCGTGATCGCGGCACCGTCACCGCGACCGCGGAGGCGCTGCTCATGACCCCTTCGGCCGTCTCCCAGCAGCTCACCAATCTGGCCCGACAGCTCGGGGTCCAGCTCCTGGAGGCACAGGGCCGCCGTGTCCGGCTCACCGACGCCGCCCATCTGGTGCTCCGGCACGCGGAGGCCGTCTTCGCCCAACTGGAGCGGGCCGACGCCGAACTCGACGGATACCTGCGCGGCGAGGCCGGTGAGGTGCGGGTGGCCGCCTTTTCCACGGCCGTGCCCGCGCTCGTCGTCCCCGCCGTCCAGCACCTGCGGACCGCCCACCCCGGGCTCGGCGTCCGCGTCCGCGAGGCCGAGGCGGCGGAGGCGTACGAACTGCTCACCGCCGGAGAGGTCGATCTGGCACTCTCGCTCGCCGCCCACGCCCCCTCCGCGCGCGACCCCAAGTTCAGCCGCGTCCCCCTCCTCGCCGACCCGCTCGACATCGCCCTGCCCAGCGGGCACCCGCTCGCCGACGCGCCCGGGCTGCGGCTCGCCGACCTCTCCGCCGAGCCCTGGATCTTCGGCGGCTCCGGTCCCTGGTCCGAGATCACCACCGCCGCCTGCGAGGCCGCCGGCTTCGTGCCCGAGCAGGCGCACAGCGCAGCGGGCTGGACCGCGATCCTCGCCATGGTCGAGGCCGGCATGGGAATCGCCCTCGTGCCCCGCATGGCCTCCGCCGAACGCCGCGCGGGCGTCGTGATGCGCGTCCTCTCCGCCGACCAGCCGCGCCGCCATGTCGTCGCGGCGGTACGGCGCGGGGCGGAGGAGGGCCCCGCCGTCGCCCGGGTGCTCACCGCGCTCCGGCAGGCGGCGGCGGCCCGCGAGACCGTTCAGTAGAGCTGAAGACATCCGTCGAAAACATTCGATGGACCTGGGCTCCGGCGCACGGGAAGGTCGGGGCATGACCTTCGAGACGAGCAACGACCAGGATCCGCACGCCAACGACGCCGCCCCCTACGGCGGCGGCGACCCGTACGCCGACTACCGCACCGGTGACTTCCCCTTCACCGAGCTGGTCGACCTGGCCGACCGCCGCCTCGGCGCCGGTGTCGTCGCCGCCAACGACGAGTTCTTCGCCGAGCGCGAGAACCTCCTCGTCCGCGAGCGCGCCGTCTTCGACCCGGAGCACTTCGGCCACAAGGGCAAGATCATGGACGGCTGGGAGACCCGCCGCCGCCGTGGCGCCGACGCCGGGAACGTCTTCCCCGCCCCCGAGGACCACGACTGGGCGATCATCCGCCTCGGCGCCCCCGGCGTCATCCGGGGGATCGTCGTCGACACCGCCCACTTCCGCGGCAACTACCCGCAGCGCGTGTCCGTCCAGGCCGCGGCCGTCGAGGGCTCGCCCAGCCCCGAGCAGCTCCTCGCCGACGACGTGAAGTGGGAGGAGATCGTCCCGCCCACCCCCGTCCGCGGCCACGCCGCCAACGGCTTCGAGATCAGCAGCGAACGGTGCTGGACCCACATCCGGCTCTGCCAGCACCCCGACGGAGGCATCGCCCGGCTCCGCGTCCACGGCGAGGTCGTGCCCGACCCCGAGTGGCTGGAGCTGCTCGGCACCCTCGACCTGATCTCCGTACTCAACGGCGGGGTGTACGAGGACGCGTCGGACAAGTTCTACTCCTCGCCGACCCAGATCATCCTGCCGGGAACCTCCCGCAAGATGGACGACGGCTGGGAGAACCGCCGCCGCCGGGTCCGCGGAACCAACGACTGGGTCCGCTTCCGGCTCGCCGCCCAGGGCGCCGTGCGCGCCGTCGAGATCGACACCGCCTACCTCAAGGGCAACTCGGCGGGGTGGATCGCCCTCCAGGGCTGCAACGGCGATCCCTCCACAGGCGCGGAGTGGTTCGAGATCATCCCCCGCACCAGGCTCCAGCCCGACACCCCGCACCGCTTCAAGCTCCCCGCACAGGCCGTCGTCACCCATGTCCGCCTCGACGCCTTCCCCGACGGCGGCGTCGCCCGCATGCGACTCCACGGCACCCTCACGGAGCAGGGCTCGGCCGAACTGCGCCGCCGCTACGAGGAGCCGAGCGGCTGACACCGGTTTCCGCCCGGCGACGCGGCCGCGCGCCGACGCCCGCCCGCCGGGCGGACCTCAAGCACGCCGAAAGGGGTGCCCCGCGGGGGAGGGCGCCCCTTTCGCCGTCTCCTCTGATCATTAGTCTGTCCGGACCTGCTGACACCTGGGGGAACGGACATGAGGAACCTTCGAAGAACGGCCCTGCGCTGGGGAGTCCGGCTCGCCGCCACCCTGGCGCTGCTCGCCGGCACCGTGACCGTGGCCGCGGCCGACACCGTCGACCCGGCCACCGCGCCGCCGGTGCGGACGATCACGTACAACGTCTGCGGCGGCTCCACCTGCCAGAGCGAGCTGGACCTGCCCACCTGGACCGCCAAGCTCCGCGAGCAGACCGTCAGCTGGAACGCCGACGCCGTCATGCTCCAGGAACTGTGCGTCGGGCAGTGGGCCTCCCTCCGCGATGCCCTGCCCGGCTACAGCGCCGTGTGGACGAGCACCACCACCACACCCGGTTGCGCCAAGTGGTCCGCCACCGGCGACGCCCGCTTCGGTCTCGGCGTCTTCGTCAAGGCCCCGGCCGTCGAACGGTACGTCGCCGACCTCGACGTCCCGGCCGACCAGGAACCCCGCGCGGTGCTCTGCGCTCGCGGCCCCGTCGACGGACGCACCACCCTGGCGTGCACCACCCACCTCGCCCAGTACATCCGTCCGGACAACGGCTCCGCCCAGGCCCTCGCCCATATCGACACCTGGGCCGCCGGCGTCCCGGTGATCCTCGGCGGGGACTTCAACGCGGGCGCGGACTACGCCGCCCTCGACCCGGTGCGCGCCGGACTCCCCGGCACCGGCCGGTTCGCCGAGGCGGACGAGAACGACCGCGACTTCTTCACCCCACAGTGCGTCGCCGACGGCGTGAGTGCGTGCGAGTCGGGTGAGGCCACCATCGCCTCGGGCCGGAAGTTCGACCACGTCTTCCTCACCGCCGGCGACTTCCACACCGTACGGGCCGACGCGTTCGAACCCGAGCCCGCCGGTACGGCCCCGCTCTCCGACCACCTGCTGCTGCGGGCGGCCGCCCACCCCGAACCCCGCAAGGGTTCCGGCGTCCCCGGGGACCTGACCGGCGACGGCCGCCCCGACTTCGTGGCCGCCAAGGACGACGGCGATCTGCGCCTCTACTCCGGGACCGGCGGAGGTCGTCTCGCCGCCCAGCGCCAGATCGGCACCGGAGGCTGGGCCGACGCCGTGGTCAGCCACCGCGGCGACTGGACCGGCGACGGCCGCGAGGACCTCGTCGCCCGCATCGGCGATGACTTGTGGGTCTACCCCAACACCGGCAGCGGCGAGCTGGGCACCCGGATCGCGATGGGAGGCCGGCCCACAGGCTGGTCCGGTACCACCCCGGTGAGCGCCGGGGACTTCGACGGCGACGGCCTTCCCGACGTCCTCGCCCGCAGCTCCACCGGCCTGTGGCTGCACCGCGGCGGCGCCGCCGTCGACGGCAAGCCGGGCTTCGCGCCGCGCGCCGCCGTCCGGATCGGCGAACCGGAATGGGCGGGACAGGACCTGCTCCTGCCCGGCGACGCCGACCACGACGGCCGCGCCGACGTCTGGGCCCGGGACCGTGCCACGGGGGCCGTCGAACAGTACGCGGGGCAGGGCGCCCAGCCGCTCGGCGCCCCCCGGGCGCTCGACGGCGGGCCGTGGACGGTCGCCGACCGGCGGCTCGCGGTCTCCGCGGGCGACGGCACCGGCGACGGCACCGCCGACCTGTGGACCACCCGTACCTCGGGCACGGCCGAGAACCTGGAGTTCCTGCCCGGCACGACCACCGGCCTCGGCACGCCGATCACCATCGGCACCGGCGGCTGGCAGTGGATCAAGGCCCTGGGCTGACCACCCGTACACGTGAGGAAAGGGGCCCCGGACGACCGTCCGGGGCCCCTTCGCTGTCACGCAGGTTCGTCTCCGCTAGCGGGCGGCGGCCGCGTCCGCCGCCCGCGCCTTCAGCGCGCGCTCGACGCCCGCGCGGCACTCCGTCACCAGCCGGCGCAGCGCCGGGGACGGGTCGTTCGCCCCGATCCACGCGTCGGTCGCGTCCAGGGTCTCCTGAGAGACCTGGATCGTCGGGTAGAGCCCCACCACGATCTGCTGGACCATCTCGTGGCTGCGGGTCTCCGAGACGCCCTTGATGGAGGCGAAGTACTTCTCCGTGTACGGCGCGAGCAGCTCGCGCTGGTCGGTCTGGACGAAGCCGCCGATCACCGCCTCCTGCACGGCGTTCGCCAGCTTGTCGGACTCCACGACCGACGCCCAGGCCTCGGCCTTCGCCGCCTCCGTCGGACGGGCCGCCCGAGCGGTCGCCGCGTGGCGCTCGCCCGCCGCCGTCCTGTCACGCGCCAGCTCGCCGGCGATCTCGGGCTCGTCGTACACCCCGGTCGCCGCGAGCCGCTGCACGAACGCCCAGCGCAGCTCGGTGTCGACGGCCAGGCCCTCGATCGTCTCGTTGCCCTCCAGGAGCCCGGCGAGCAGGTCGAGCTGCTGCGGGGTGCGGGCGGTCGCCGCGAACGCCCGGGCCCAGGCCAGCTGGTGGTCGCTGCCCGGCTCGGCCGCGCGCAGATGCGCCAGCGTCGCCTCGGTCCACCGGTTCAGGCCCGTCTCGCGCCACTCCGGCGCCGCGTAGAGGTCCAGGGCGGCCTTCGTCTGCCCCTGGAGCGACTGGACGACGCCGATGTCGCTCTCCTTGCCGATGCCGGAGAGCACCAGCTCCAGGTAGTCGCGCGTGGCGAGCTCACCGTCGCGGGTCATGTCCCAGGCCGAGGCCCAGCACAGCGCGCGCGGCAGCGACTCGGCGAAGTCCCCGAGGTGCGCGGTGACGTTCTTCAGCGACACCTCGTCGAGCCGGACCTTGGCGTACGACAGGTCGTCGTCGTTGAGCAGCACGACCGCCGGGCGGGCCTTGCCCACCAGCTGCGGCACGGAGGTCAGCTCGGTGGCGGTGACGTCCAGCTCGACCCGGTCCGTACGGACCAGCTTGCCGGCCTCGTCCAGGTCGTAGAAGCCGATCGCGATCCGGTGCGGACGCAGGATCGACTCGCCCTTGGCGCCGGCGGGCAGCGCCGGAGCCTCCTGCTTGACCGCGAACGAGGTGATGACACCGGAGGCGTCCGTCTCGATCTCGGGGCGCAGGATGTTGATGCCGGCCGTCTCCAGCCACGCCTTCGACCAGGCCTTGAGGTCACGGCCGGACGTCTTCTCCAGCGCGCCGAGCAGATCCGACAGGCGTGTGTTGCCGAAGGCGTGCGCCTTGAAGTACGCCTGCACGCCCTTGAAGAACTCGTCCTGACCGACGTACGCGACCAGCTGCTTCAGCACGCTGGCGCCCTTGGCGTACGTGATGCCGTCGAAGTTGACGAGCACGTCCTCGAGATCGTTGATCTCGGCCATGATCGGGTGCGTGGAGGGCAGCTGGTCCTGGCGGTACGCCCAGGTCTTCTCCGCGTTGGCGAAGGTGGTCCAGGCGTTCGGCCAGCGGGTGCCCTTCACCGAGGCCTGGCAGGCGACCGAGGTGTAGGTGGCGAACGACTCGTTCAGCCACAGGTCGTTCCACCACTCCATGGTGACCAGGTCGCCGAACCACATGTGCGCGAGCTCGTGCAGGATCGTCTCGGCCCGGCGCTCGTACGCCGCGTCCGTCACCTTCGAGCGGAAGACGTACTGGTCGCGAATGGTGACCGCGCCCGCGTTCTCCATCGCGCCCGCGTTGAACTCGGGCACGAAGAGCTGGTCGTACTTGGCGAAGGGGTAGTCGTACGCGAACTTCTCCTGGAACCAGTCGAAGCCCTGGCGCGTGACGTCGAAGATGTGGTCCGCGTCGAGGTACTCGGCCAGCGACGGGCGGCAGTAGATGCCCAGCGGCACCGTCTGGCCGTCCTTCTCGTAGGAGGAGTGCACCGAGTGGTACGGGCCGACGATCAGCGCGGTGATGTACGTCGAGATGCGCGGGGTCGGCTCGAAGACCCAGAGGTCGTCCTTGGGCTCGGGCGTCGGCGAGTTCGAGATCACCGTCCAGCCGCTCGGCGCCTTCACGGTGAACTGGAAGGTCGCCTTCAGGTCCGGCTGCTCGAAGGCCGCGAAGACCCGGCGGGCGTCCGGCACCTCGAACTGCGTGTACAGATACGCCTGGTCGTCGACCGGGTCGACGAACCGGTGCAGGCCCTCACCGGTGTTGGTGTACGCGCAGTCGGCGACGACATGAAGCTCGTTCGTGCCCTGGTGGAGATGGGCCAGGTGGATCCGCGAGTCCCGGAAGACGGCGGCCACGTCGAGCGTGCGGCCGTTCAGCACGACCTCGTGCACGGCGGGGGCGACGAGGTCGATGAAGGTCTCGGCGTTCGCCTCGGCGGAATCGAAGCGGACGGTGGTGACGGACCGGTAGGTGCCGCCCTCCTGCGCGCCGGAGAGGTCCAGTGCGACCTCGTACGCGTCCACGGTCAGCAGCTTCGCCCGCTGCTGCGCCTCTTCACGGGTCAGGTTTGTGCCAGGCACCCGGTCAACTCCTCGGTTTCTTGACGTTTGGCCCATCCTTCCACGGCGTACTCACCGGCGCACCGAGCATTTCCAGGGCCCGTCCCCGCTGATGCGCAGCAGTCCCGGCCCGGACACGGGAGCGCTGACCCGGACCTCCCCGACTTCCTTGACCAGCAGCTCCTGGTCCTCGGCGTCGTACGCGGGCTCGGCGGGCGGGGTGTGCTGGTGGACGGTGAAGTCGCACCGGCCGTGGTGGACGAAGTCGAGGACTGCCGGTGGCCCGTCGTAGACGACGAGGTCGTGCGCGACGCCCTCGATGTGGCTGTCGAAACGGCGTGCGTGGGTGAGCGGCAGTACCCGCAGGTTCCAGGGGGTGTCGGCCTCGACCCGCAGGGTCAGGGGCCGGCCGCGGGGGACGACGGCGACGGTGCGGGCGCGGACGTCGTCCTCGTACGCCGTGAGCAGGAAGTCCGCGGCGCGGCCGTGCTCGTCGCAGGACTCGATGGTGGTGGAGATCGAGTGGGAGGACTCGATCTCCAGGAGCGCCCAGCCGGGTGGGATGGCGGGGTCGCAGTGCACGGTCTCCTTGCCGCGGCCCTGGTGGACGGAGGGGCGGAAGGAGACGGAGAAGGGATCGGCGAGCGCGGAGGGTGGCGTGGGCGGGGCGGGCGCGGCGTGGGTCGGCGCCGGGGGGTACGACTCGACGGGCGTTACCGGCGCCACGGGCGATATGGGCGACGTGAGCGGCTGCGCGTAGCCCGGACCGGGGGGCGGCGGGGCGTGGCCGGGGCCCGGAGGCGGCGGCGGGACGTAGCCGGGGCCGGGGACGGGTTCCGGCGGGGCCTCGGCCACGATGCCGAAGTCCGTCGCCAGGCCCGCGAGCCCCGACACGTACCCCTGGCCCACCGCGCGGAAGCTCCAGCCGCCGTCACGGCGGAGGAACTCGCCGAAGAGGAACGCCGTCTCCGTCGTCGCGTCGCCGATGGCGAAGTACGCGGCCGGGGCGCCCGCCGTGTCCGTGACCCGGATGTCCAGGTCCGGTACCTGACCGAAGACGCCGCCGTCGGCGGAGGCGGCGATCACGACCCGCTCGACGGTCGGCTCCACCCGCCCCAGATCCAGCCACAGCCAGTCCGCCGCCGGGGAGCCCGGCGCTCCGGGCGCCGACCTGCCCAGGTGCCGTACGGCACCCGAGGCGTGCTTGCCGTGGTTGTAGAAGACGAGATCCGCGTCACCCCGCACCCGCCCGCCCGCGTCGAGCAGCAGCGCGGAGATGTCCACGTCGGGCACGCCGGGCCCGGTCCGCCAGGCGACCGCGACCTGGAGGGCCCGCACCGGCACCGGGATGTCGGCGCCCTTCGGTAAGTGGGTCATGGTCGGATCCTGCCATCCGGCGGACAGGATTCGAACGCGTTGTCCGAATTCCGCCGGAGGCAGGTTCCGAGACGGCTGCCGGGGGGGGGGGGGGCTCAGGCGCCCTTGAGCTCCTGGGCCACCAGCTCCGCGATCTGCACCGCGTTCAGCGCGGCACCCTTGCGCAGGTTGTCGTTGGAGAGGAAGAGCGCGAGACCGTTCTCCACCGTCTCGTCCACGCGGATCCGGCCGACGTACGAGGCGTCCTTGCCGGCCGCCTGGAGCGGGGTGGGGATCTCGGAGAGCTCGACGCCCTCGGCGTCCTTGAGCAGCTCGTACGCGCGCTCGACGCTGATCGGGCGGTCGAAGCGGGCGTTCACCTGGAGGGAGTGGCCGGAGAAGACCGGGACCCGGACGCAGGTGCCGGAGACCTTGAGCTCCGGGATCTCCAGGATCTTGCGGGACTCGTTGCGGAGCTTCTGCTCCTCGTCGGTCTCGAAGGTGCCGTCGTCGACGATCGAGCCGGCCAGCGGGACCACGTTGAAGGCGATCGGACGCTTGTAGACGGCGGGCTCGGGGAACTCGACGGCCTCGCCGTCGAAGGCCAGCCGGTCGGCGTTCTCGGCCACGGCGCACGCCTGCGTACGCAGCTCGGCCACGCCCGCCACACCCGAGCCGGAGACGGCCTGGTAGGTGGTGGCGACGAGCGCGGTCAGGCCGGCCTCCTGGTGGAGCGGCTTGAGGACCGGCATCGCGGCCATCGTGGTGCAGTTCGGGTTGGCGATGATCCCCTTGGGGCGGTCCTTGATCGCGTGCGGGTTGACCTCGGAGACCACCAGCGGGACCTCGGGGTCGCGCCGCCAGGCGGAGGAGTTGTCGATCACGACGGCGCCCTGGGAGGCGACCTTCTCGGCGAGCGCCTTGGAGGTGGCGCCCCCGGCCGAGAAGAGCACGATGTCCAGGCCGGTGTAGTCGGCGGTGGAGGCGTCCTCGACCGTGACCCCGTCGAGGACCGTGCCGGCGGAGCGGGCGGAGGCGAAGAGCCGCAGCTCGTCGACGGGGAAGTTGCGCTCGGCCAGGATCTTGCGCATGACTGTGCCGACCTGACCGGTGGCTCCGACGATTCCGACCTTCACGGGGACTCCTCCGTACGTTTGTGCAGGGTGCTGCCGGTCCATGATGCGTATGTCACCGGGCGCCTTGTCCAATCCATTGTCCAAGGGTCGGGACATGAGTCACGACACACGAAGGGCGGGCGCCGGTTCCGGCGCCCGCCCTCCTACCCGCTCAGCGGGGTTTCACCGGGTGTTACGGCGTGACCTTGCCGATCACGACGCTGCCGGAGCCCGCGACCGTGCCGCGCGCGTTCAGCAGCTGGACCTCGCCGAAGAACTGCCGGCCCTCGGGCGCGGCACCGGCGACCAGCACCTCGGCGCCGACCTGGGCGCTCGCGCCGTTGGCCAGCGTCACCGGCTTCGACGCGTCGACCCGCACGCTGCCGAGCGAGGACGAGTAGTACACGTCCTTGTAGTCGAAGGTCGTGCCGCCCTCGGCCTGCACCGAGTAGCCGTCGATCACGATGGTGTAGGTACCGGCGGCCGGCTTGACCAGCGAGACGGCCTCCTCCGAGTCGCCGTCCGCGGCCTGGCCCACCTGCTTGCCGTCGAGCAGGACCGTCAGGTCCAGGTCGGCGGCCTTGTCCGAGGTGTTGCCGATCGCCACGTCGAGCCGCTCGACACCCTCACCGATGGTGACGGTCTTCGTCTGCTGCTCGTGGTGCTTGATGGTCGGGGTCTCGACCTTGGCCGAGCCGAGCGAGCCACCCTTCAGCGTGCCGTTGATCGCGGCGAACTTGTTGGTGACCTTCCACTCGACCGGCGCCGGGGTGCCGACCTTCGCCTCGGCGACGGTCTGCACGGCCGGGTCGAAGTCGGCGCCGAGGACGGAGACGTCCAGCTTGTACGGGTTGTCCAGGTCGGGCGAGGTGCGGCGCGACTCGACCTCGATCTCCCAGACGCCCGGCGTCGGGTTGGCGTACGAACGCAGGTCCGGACGGCAGGTGTTGGCCGGGTTGTAGTGCGGGTAGCACGCCGTGGACGCGGTCGACTCGATGGCCACGCCGTACGGGTGGATCGCGATGAACCGGGTCTGGCTCTTCTCCTTGAGACCGCCGATGGCGACCTCCAGGGACTTGGCGCCCTCCGGGACGGTCACGAAGTACGACTTGTGGCTGTTGCGCTGCACCGAGCCGGTGGCGGAGACGCCGAAGCCGGGTGCGACCAGGTCGCTCGCGACGACGACGGTCGACAGGATCTGCTTGTCGACGCCCTCGGTGCGCTCGTCGTCGGCCTCCAGGATCACGCTGTGCACCCCGGCCGTGGTGGGCCGGGCCTGGACCTTGACGGTGACCGGCTTGTTCAGCGGCAGGTCGACCTCGTCGTCGCCGAGGATCCGGAAGGTGCCGTCGTTGTACTTCAGGTCCAGCTCGTGCTCGATGGTCCGGTTCGGGCCGCTCGTGCGCGTGATGGTGACGTCGTAGACCTTCTTCTGGCCGACCTTGAGGCCGCCCTCACGGTCGTACACACCCGTGCCGGTGCGCGGGGCCGGGAAGATCTTCGTGTCGACCGGGGCCTGGACCTTGTAGTCGTGCGCCGTGGCGCCGTCCTTGATCGAGTCCCAGGCCTCGTTGATGTCGATCAGACCGGAGCCCTGCTCGTGGGCCGCGACACCGGAGATCCGCTTGGCGGTCGAGGTGAGCGCGGTGCGCAGGGTGAGCGGGGAGAGCTCCACGCCCTTCTGCTTCGCGGCGGAGAGCAGCAGCGCGCTCGCGCCCGCGACCTGCGGGGAGGACATCGAGGTGCCGTTGAGCATCCCGTAACCGGCGGGCAGCGCGTAGCCGGCCTCGGGCACGCCCGAGCCCGCCTGCCAGGTCGGGATGGTGTTCACGGCCGAGCCGGGACCGGAGATGGTCGGGGTGAAGCCGCCGTCCTCACGCGGGCCGCGCGAGGAGAAGGGGAACATGGCGTACTTCTTCTCGACGGCCGAGCCGTAGTTGGCGGCCCACGTCTCCTTGGAGATGGCCGCGCCGACCGAGATGACCTTGTCGGCCAGGCCGGGGTCGCCGATCGTGTTGATGCCCGGGCCGGAGTTGCCGGCCGAGATGACCAGCTGGACACCGTGCTCGTCGATCAGCCGGGTGTAGAGGCGGGCGCGGACGTTGTCGCCGTCGTTCTGCGCGGGCAGGCCGCCGATCGACATGTTGACGATGTCGACGCCGCGGTTGACGACGAGGTCCGTCATGCCCTCCATGAGGGCGGTGTTGGTGCAGCCACCGGTCCAGGTGCAGGCGCGCGAGGAGACGAGCTTCGCGCCGGGCGCGGCGCCGTTCATCCTGCCGCCGAAGAGACCGTGGGCGGCGGTGATGCCGGCGACGTGCGTGCCGTGGGAGGACTCGACGATGCCGACGTTGACGAAGTCCCGCTTCTGGCCCACCCAGCTGCCGCCGAGCGGGTCCATCGCGACGTCCTTGCGGATCTCCACGACGAAGGGGGTGCGCTCGACGACCTCGGTGGCCGGGTTGTCGGTACCGAAGTAGCCGATCTGGTACCCGTCCTTGTACGGCTTCATCGGCGCGTTGTCCGTGAAGTCGTTGTTCTGGTCGGAGTCCACGCGGACGGTCCCGGCGGCCGGGTCGTACAGCATGCCGAAGAGGTCGGTCTTGTCGCCGTCGCGGTTGATGTCACCGGCCGGGTCGCCGCCCGCGGTGATCGACTCGGCGAAACGGCTGAACTGGTAGGAGCCCTCGGGCGCCTTCCAGCTCTGCGACGAGGCGGTGAAGACCGGGCCGGCGACCGGGGTGACCTGGGCGCGCCAGGTGGCGTCGCCCTCGGTCAGCGGGTCGGTGGCGGTGACCCAGTCGACGATCTTGCGCTCGCCGGTGGTGGTCTTCTGCAGGGCGGGGTGGCCGAGGTCGACACCGGAGTCGAGGATGCCGATGGTCACGCCGCGGCCGTCGGCCCTGGGGTGCTCCTTGACGAACTCGACCGCACCGGTCTCGTGGGCCGGGTTGTACGGGTTCTTCGCCGGGGTGTTCTTGCCGGGGGCCGGGTATGTCGAGGTGACGGTCGTGCCCTCGACGTCGCCCGCGTCCGGAGTCGGGTCGTCCAGCTTGATCTCGGCCTGGAGGTCGATCGACTGGACGGAGGCGAGCTTGGCGGCCGCCTGGATGGCGGCCTGCGCCTTGGCGGTGGGGACGGTGGCGCGGACGTAGCCGAGCGCGTCCTCCCGCTTGCCGACCGAGGCGCCCTGGACGGCGTCGAGCTGGCCGGCGACCTGCTCGGTGGCGCCGGGGGCGGTGGCGACGAGGAGGGTGACGTTCTTCTCGCCGGTGGCCTCGGCCTCGGAGAGGCGCTGCGCGTCGGTCGCGCCCAGCTTGTCGGCGGAGTCGGAGGACTTGACCGGCGGAGTGGTCGCCGGGTCCTCGGCGGCCAGGACCGGAGCGGCACCGGCCGCGATGAGCGCGGTCACGAGTCCCGCGGCGGCGGCGATGCGTGCCGCGCGTCTGTGCCCGGGGGTCGAGCGCCCGGATATGGAGCTCTGAGTTTCGGGGGTGGTCATTTACATCCCTGGTGGTGAAAGAGAGGGTCCGGAATTCGGTACCGGATGACCGCTCAGCCTTTCGTAAGTAACAGGGGTTTGTGGAGAGTTAAGCGGTGGCGGGATGTGCGTGTGGCGCACATCCGCCACTGCGGGACATGCGCCACGAGGGATGAATCGTCCTCAACCGGGGCGAGTCGAAGGGCTCGCGCGGGGGACTAGTTGTCTTTTGTACGGGCATAGTGCCGCGAGGCCTTGGCCCGGTTGCCGCAGATCGCCATGGAGCACCAGCGTCGGGTCCCGTTCCGCGAGGTGTCGAAGAAGTGCAGGACGCACGCCTCGTGGGCGCAGGCCCGGATCCGGTCGGGCGCGGTGCGCAGCAGGTCGAGGTAGTCCCGGGCGGCGGTCCAGCCGGGCCCCCAGGTGGCGTCCTCGAACTCGGCCTCCTCGCCCGGCCCCTCCGGGGTGAGGGTGGCGCGGATCCGGCCGTGCCCGAGAACCGCGTCGACGCGGGCGACGGCGGCCGGGCCGCCGGGCCGGTCCACGAGGCCGGCGAGGGCGTCACGGGCGGCGAGCGTATGGCGGAGCGTGGTCGCGTCGGCGGCGAACCGGCCGTCCAGCCCGTTGGCGGCGAGCCAGACGGCGAGGCCGTCGGTGTCCGTGAGCAGGTCCTGGCGGGTGCCGTCCTCGTTCCAGCGGGTGTTGAGGAGATCGAGGGAGACGGGCTCGCCGGTGAGCGGCCGGGGGTCGGAAACGGTCATGGCGGACGCCCTCCTCGTCGAACTAACCTCTCAAGGGTACGTGACCGGTTGACGCTCCCGGCAGCTAACCCCTAAAGTCCATTTCAAGGGTTAGCCCGTCTTGGGTCGGCCATCGACGAAAAGGGGACCGCCATGTCGGCGATCGGAACGCTGCGCACCGGCCACATCGGGCTCAACGTCACGGACCTGGACCGCTCGATCGGGTTCTACGCCGGCGTCCTCGGCTTCGAGGTCCTGCGGGAGGGCAAGGAGGAGGGCAGGCGGTACGCCTTCCTCGGCCAGGACGGACAGCTCGTCCTCACCCTCTGGCAGCAGGCGGAGGGTTCGTACGACCAAGGCCGCGCGGGCCTGCACCACCTCGCCTTCGAGGCCGAGTCGATCGAACGGGTCACGGCGGCCGAGGCGGAACTGAAGGCGCGCGGTGCCTCCTTCGCCTACGAGGGTGTGGTCGCCCACGCCGAGGGCGCGGCGTCCGGCGGCATCTTCTTCCACGACCCGGACGGCACCCGTCTGGAGATCTACGCGCGCAAGGGCGCAGAGGGCGCGGCGGCGCCGAACGAGGCGGCCCCCACCTGCGGCTTCTTCTAGCCGCCCCCGTCGCCCACGGCGCTCCCCGCGCAGCGCCCCGCCGCACCCGCCCGGCCCGGACTGGGAAGGACCACCAGGGACATGGACCCCTACAACTTCGGCGCCCTCGCCGTACAGGACCGCGTAGGCGTCCGCGACCGCGCCGCCCACGCCGCCCGCTCCATCCGCGACGGCATTCCCGCCATCGCCGCCGCGTTCCTCGGACAGCAGCCGATGCTGGTGATCGGCGCGGCGGACGGTGCCGGGCGGGTCTGGAGCTCACTGCTCACCGGTGAGCCCGGTTTCGTGCGGGCGACCGGCCCGCACACGATCTCGGTGGCGGCCGCCCTCCCCGAGGGCGCCGCCGCCGGAACCCCCGTCGGCACGATCGCCCTCGACCCCCGCACCCGCCGCCGGATGCGCCTCAACGGCATCGCCCGGCCCAGCCCGCGCGGCTTCACCGTCGAGGCGGACCAGGTCTTCTCCAACTGCCCCAAGTACCTCCAGAAGCGCGACCTGGACGCACCCGACGTCGCCACCCCCGCCGGTGCCGAGCGGCGCGGCGGGGCGCTCACCCCCGACCAGGAGGGGTTCGTCCGCGCCGCCGACACCTTCTTCGTCGCGACCGTCGCCCCGGACGGCGCGGACGCGAGCCATCGGGGCGGCAACCCCGGTTTCGTCCGGGTCGACTCGCCGACCGAGGTGAGCTGGCCGGACTACCGCGGCAACGCGATGTTCCTGACCCTCGGCAACCTGGAGGCCGACGGTCGGGCCGGACTGCTCTTCCTGGACTGGGGCACGGGCACGACGCTCCGGCTGACCGGCGTCGCCCACACCGAGTACGGCCCCGAAGGCCGGCGCACCCGCTTCCGTATCGCCCAGACGGTCGAGACCCCGTCCGCCAGCCCCCTGCGCTGGTCCGCCCCCGTGTACTCCCCGGCCAACCCGCCCCTGAACCAGGACCGTTCATGACGACCGCCCCGGCCCCCGCCCCCGTCCCCGCCCGGCCTCCCGCACGACCCCGCCCCCACGTCGTGGCCCTGGCCACCGCCGTCAGCGTCGTCGCGCTGCTCGTGCTCGTCGCCGTCGGCGCCGTACTCCACGAGCCCCTGCTCATCCCGCCGCTCGCGGCGAGCATGGCGCTCGTGGCCGGGGCGCCCGATCTGCCGCTCTCCCAGCCGCGGTCCGTCGTCGGCGGGCAGCTGCTCTCCGCGCTCACCGGCTTCGCCGTCCTCGCGGTCACCGGGCCGGGGATCTGGGGAGCCGCCGTCGCCGGAGGACTCGCGCTCGGGGTGATGATGCTGGCGCGCACCCCGCACTCGCCCGCCGCCGCGACCGCCGTGATCGTCACCCTCGAGAATCCGCCGTTCTTCGCCTTCCTCGGACTGCTCGCCCTGGCCGGCCTGCTCCTCGTCGCCGTCGGCCTGGCCGGCGCCCGCGTCACCGGGCGGGCGTATCCGGCGTACTGGTTCTAACCTCTCCGCATGAAGACGGAGTTGAGGGTGGCGGCCTACGCCGTATGCGTACGGGACGACGAGATACTGCTCGCCCGCTGGGTGGCCGGCGACGGCACCAAGAAGTGGACGCTGCCCGGCGGCGGCATGGAGCACGGCGAGGAACCGGTCCGGACCGTCGTCCGCGAGGTCGAGGAGGAGACCGGGTACCTCACCGAACCCACAGCCCTGCTCGGCATCGACTCGATCCGCCGCTCCTGGCTGCGCCGCCTCGCCGGGCCCGGCGACTTCCAGGGGCTGCGGATCATCTACGAGGCCCGCGTCACCGGCGGCTCCCTGCGCAACGAGATCAACGGCTCCACCGATCTCGCCGCCTGGCACCCCCTCGCCGCCGTCCCCGACCTCGCACGCGTCGAACTGGTCGACATCGGGCTCGAGTTGTGGCGCGAACGCCCCCCGGTCGGGCGCTCCCGGCGCACCGATCCCGCGAACGGCTGATTTCCGCTCAACCCCCCGGACCCCGCTCAACCTTCACCGTGCGTACCGCGGTCCCCTCGCGTGACCGCAGTACACACGACAGGGGAGCCCGCGCATGCCGGCCGTACGCACCATGACCCGGACCGTTCTCGCAGCCACCGCCGTGGCCGCCCTCACCGCCACCGCCCTCGCCGCGCCCGCGGCCGCGGCGGCAGCGCCCGCCACGTCCCAGAAGCAGGACCACCACGCCACCCAGCAGGCCCTCGACGCGGCGGTCGAGGCGGGCGTTCCCGGAGCCGTCGCCCAGGCCCGCACCGGCCGCGCCGGCTGGACCGGGACCGCGGGCGAACGCGGTGGCAAGGACCACTACCGGGTCGGCTCCATCACCAAGACCTTCGTCGCCACCGTCCTCCTGCAGCTCCAGGCCGAAGGCCGCCTCGACCTCGACGACCCGGTCGAGAAGTGGCTGCCCGGCATGGTCCGGGGCAATGGCCACGACGGCCGGAAGATCACCGTCCGCCAGCTCCTCAACCACACGAGCGGCGTCTACAGCGTCACCTCGGACCCGGGATTCCAGGAGAAGATCTTCGGCCCCGCCTTCCTGGAGCACCGCTACGACACCTGGACCCCGGAGCAGCTCGTCGCCGTCGCGATGACCCACGAGCCGGACTTCGCCCCCGGCACCGACTGGAACTACTCCAACACCAACTACGTCCTGGCCGGCCTGGTGATAGAGAAGGTCACCGGCCGTCCGTACGGAAAGGAGGTCGAGCGCCGGATCATCAAGCCGCTGAAGCTGCGCGCCACCAGCGTCCCCGGCACCGACGTGACGGTGCCGAAGCCGAGCTCACGGGCGTACTCGAAACTCTCCTTCGACCCGAACGCCACCCGGGTCCACGACATCACCGAGCTGAACCCCTCCCTCGCTCACGCGGCGGGCGAGATGATCTCCAACTCCGCTGATCTCCAGACGTTCTACCGAGCCCTGCTCAAGGGCAAGCTGCTGCCGAAGGCGGAGCAGCGGGAGCTGACCGACACCGTCCCCACCGACCCGAGCGCCCCGGAACTGCGCTACGGCCTCGGGCTGATGCGGACGAAGCTGAGCTGCGGCAAGGAGGTCTGGGGCCACGGCGGTGGCATCCACGGCTCCTCCTCGCAGGCCGTCACCAGCCGGGACGGCGAGCACTCGCTCGCCATGAACTTCAACGCCGACTGGACCGGTGACAGCCAGACCGTCATCGAGGCCGAGTTCTGCGGCACGGCGCCGAAGGAGTAGCGGCTACCGGGGAAGGACGACGACGTAGGCGGCGGGCTGCCGGTCCGAGGCGGTCATCAGGGCCGTGCGGATCACCGTGGCCTGCTGGTCCATCGCCTCGCGCAGTTTGCGCGGGGTGATGTGCACGACCGTGATGCCGAGCCGCTCCAGATGCTCGCGCTTGCGGGTGTACTCGGACCACAGCGCGTCGTCGTCCTGTCTCGGCGCCCGGGTGTCCAACTCCACCGCCACCGCCTGGTCCGGCCAGTAGGCGTCGAGGCCGCCGAGATGAGGGCCGCCCGGCAGCCGCAGGTCGACGTTCCACATCGGGTCGGGCAGGGCGAACGCCCGCACCATCTCGTAGAGGCGTTCCTCGGCGATGGCCCGGCCCTCGGCGAGCAGCGAGTCGACGGCGTCCACCACGTGGGGCCGGTTCAGCAGCCGCTCGCGGCTCAACTCGCGGACCACCACGCCGGGTTCGCAATGTCCGGCGCGTACGGCCTCGGTGAGCAGCCGGCGCACCACGCCCGCGTCGGTGAGGGCGGAGACCGCGTCGGCGAGGGCGCGGGCGACCGGCGCGACGGGCACCCCTCCGAGCTCCAGCGGCTCGGGGAGGTCCTGCGCGCGCACGACCCGCACGCAGCCCGTGGACCGCAGCCGGCGGGTGCGGTGCACCAGCACGTCGATCTGGTCGACGGAGTGCAGCGGAGGAGCGGAGGCGAAGCGGTGCAAGGCGAGCGCGGCGAGGCCGGTGACCATCGCCTCGGCACTCTGGCCCGGCACGCCGCCGCGACGCCGGGTGTAGCGGAGTGCCTCCTGGATCCGGGCTTCGCCGGTGCGGGGGAGGGGGCGGGGGGTGATGGGGGTGTTGTGGTTCATGCCGAAGGTCTTCCGCCGCCCGCGCGTCCGCTAACCGCTGTTACACAGCCGTAGACATTCAGGGACAAGCTCGTCCTAAAGTACGCGCGTTCGACTGCCGATCAGTCCTGGCCCCCGAGAGCCCGGACCTGCGGCGTAACGCGCCGATCGCGCCATGCTCACGGCGAGGCTCACCGGCCGCGACCTGCGGCGTAACGCGCCGATCGCGCCGGGTTCACGGCAAGGCTCACCGGCCCTGATCCACCGGACGCCACCGGCCCCGGCACCACAACCGGCCCCGGCACCGCCACCGGACTCCACCGCCACCGCACCGGCATGGATCGGCCCCGGCCACGAGCCGAGCTCGTCGCCGGGGCCGATCCGATGGCCCGGTGAACCCCTACGCCGCCGCGCGGTCGCACGCCTGGGCGCGCAGCGCCCGCGCCAGGTCGTCCCGGGCCTCCAGGACCAGCCGGCGCAGCGCCGGCGGGGCGGACGCGTGCGCGGAGAGCCACGCGTCCGTCGCGGCCAGGGTCTCCTCGCCGTCCTGCAGCCCGGGGAACAGACCCCGGACCACGTCCATCCCGATCTGGATCGACCGGTCCGCCCACAGCCGTGCGATCACCGCGAAGTACTTCTCCGCGTACGGCGCGATCAGCTCGCGCTGCGAGGGCTGGACGAAGCCCGCGATCGTCGCCTCCACGAGCGCGTTCGACAGCGCGTCCGACTCGACGACCTGCGCCCACGCCTGCGCCTTGACCGCGGCGGAGGGGCGGGCCGCCAGACAGCGGACCTGGTGGCGCTTGCCGGTCGCGGTGTCGTCCCGGGCCAGCTCCGCGTCGATCCGCGCCTCGTCCGCCCGGCCGTGCGCGGCCAGCGGGGTGAGGAACGACCAGCGCAGCTCCTGGTCGACGTCCAGCCCGTCGATCTTCGCCGTGCCGTCGAGGAGCCCCTCCAGGAGCTGGAAGTCCGCGTCCGACGAGGAGGTCGCCGCGAAGAAGCGCGCCCAGGTCAGCTGGTGTTCACTCCCCGGCTCGGCCAGCCGCAGTTCGCGCAGCCCGCCCTCGGCGAGCAGCCGGGCGCCCTCCTCACGCCAGTCGACGGTCGCGTAGTGCGTGACCGCCGCCTGGGCCCAGGCGTGCACCATCTGCAGCACACCGATGTCCGTCTCGCGGCCCGCGAAGTCCAGCACGATCGCCACGAAGTCCCGGGCCGGCATCAGGCCGTCCCGCGTCAGGTTCCACAGCGCCGACCAGCACAGCGCGCGCGCCAGCGGGTCGGTGATGTCGCCCAGGTGCGCCCGCAGGGTGCTCAGCGAGCCCTCGTCGAAGCGGATCTTGCAGTACGTGAGGTCGTCGTCGTTGACCAGGACGAGCGCCGGCCGCTCGACGCCCGCCAGTTCGGGCACGACCGTCCGCGCCCCGGTGACGTCCGCCTCGGCCCGCGCGTACCGCACCAGTTCGCCCGCGTCCGACAGCCGGTAGAGCCCCACGGCGGCCCGGTGCGGGCGAAGCTCGTCGCCGTCCTGGACGACGGCCAGCTCGGTGATCCGGCCCTCCGCGTCGTACGTCACCACCGGCGTCAGCGCGTTGACGCCGGAGGTCTGCAGCCAGGAGCGGGACCACGCCTTCATGTCACGGCCGGAGGTCTCCTCCAGGACGGACAGCAGATCGGCGAGGCGCGTGTTGCCGTACGCGTGCCGCTTGAAGTAGCGCCGCGCCCCCTCCAGGAACGCGTCCCGCCCCGCGTACGCCACCAGCTGCTTGAGGACGGACGCGCCCTTGGCGTAGGTGATGCCGTCGAAGTTCAGCTTGGCGTCCTCCAGGTCACGGATGTCGGCCGTGATCGGGTGCGTGGACGGCAGCTGGTCGGCGCGGTAGGCCCACGACTTGCGGTTGTTGGCGAAGGTCACCCAGCTGTTGGTGAAGCGGGTCGCCTCCGCCAGCGAGAACGAGCCCATGAAGTCGGCGAAGGACTCCTTCAGCCACAGGTCGTCCCACCACACCATGGTGACCAGGTCGCCGAACCACATGTGCGCCATCTCGTGCAGGATGACGTTCGCCCGGCGCTCGTACGCCGCCTGCGTCACCTTGCCCCGGTAGATGTACTCCTCGCGGAAGGTCACCATGCCCGGGTTCTCCATCGCGCCGAGGTTGTACTCGGGGACGAAGGCCTGGTCGTACTTCCCGAAGGGGTACGGGTAGTCGAAGTTGTCGTGGAAGAAGTCGAAGCCCTGCTTGGTGATCAGGAAGACGTCGTCCGCGTCGAAGTGCTTTGCGAGCCCCTTGCGGCACATCGCGCCGAGCGGGATCTCCAGCTCGGTCCCGTCGTCCAGCGTGCGCTTGTACGTGTCGGTGACGTAGTGGTACGGCCCCGCGACGACACAGGTGATGTACGTCGAGATGGGCGCCGTCTCCGCGAACCGCCACACACCGTCGGCGCCCCGCTCGCCCGCGCCGTTCGACCAGACCGTCCACTCCTCGGGCGCCGTCACCTCGAAGCGGTACGGCGCCTTGAGGTCCGGCTGCTCGAAATTGGCGTGAACGCGGCGGGCGTCGGCCGGTTCGTACTGGGTGTAGAGGTAGACCTCGCCGTCCTCCGGGTCGACGAAGCGGTGCATGCCCTCACCGGTCCGGCTGTAGGCGCACTGGGCGTCCACCACCAGAACGTTCTCGTCCGCCAGGCCGTCCAGCGCGATCCGCGAGCCGTCGAAGACGACGGCCGGGTCCAGCGCCCGGCCGTTCAGCTCCACCGCGTTCACGGCGGGCGCGATCAGGTCGACGAAGGTGGCCGAGCCCGTCCCCGTACGGCGGAAGCGGATCGTGGTCACCGAGCGGAAGGTGCGCACGCCTTCCCCGGACTCGCCGACCGCGGAGCGCAGATCGAGGGCGACCTGGTACCCGTCGACGGTCAGCAGCTCGGCCCGCTCGCGGGCCTCGTCGCGGGACAGATTCTCTCCGGGCACGGTCACTCCTTCGTGGCTCGTTGGAAACAGCACCGATCCTCCCATGTGCCGCTGACCCCCGGCACTCGGGGAATGGCTCGGCCCCGTCGTGACGTTGCTCCTTCTGGCGCACCACATCCACTGCAGACGCCCGTCCATGAGGAGTGACATGTCCGAGAGCAGGACCACCGCCGACTTCTGGTTCGACCCGCTGTGCCCCTGGGCCTGGATGACCTCCCGGTGGATGCTGGAGGTGGAGAAGGTGCGCCCGGTCGACGTGCGCTGGAAGGTCATGAGCCTGGCGGTCCTCAACGAGAACCGTCTCGACGAGGTCCCGCCGCAGTACCGCGAGATGCTGGAGACCCAGGCCTGGGGTCCGGTCCGCGTGGTGATCGCGGCCCAGCAGCTGCACGGCGACGAGGTCGTCGGCAAGCTCTACACCGCGCTCGGCACCCGTTTCCACAACAACGGCGAGGGCCCCACGCGCGAGGCGATCGCCGCGGCCCTCACCGATGTGGGCCTGCCGGCCGACCTGGTCGAGTACGCCGACAAGGACACCTACGACACCGAGCTGCGCACCTCCCACAAGGAGGGCATCGACAAGGTCGGCCAGGACGTCGGCACGCCGGTGATCTCCGTACCGGGCGCTGACGGCGGGCAGGTCGCCTTCTTCGGCCCGGTGGTGACCCCGACCCCGCGCGGCGAGGCGGCGGCCCGGCTGTGGGACGGCACTCTCCTGGTGGCCTCGACGCCGGGCTTCTACGAGATCAAGCGCACGCGGACGGCGGAGCCGAGCTTCGAGTAGTCCGCGGCCGAACCTCTTCCGCTGATACAGACGACCCCCGCGAGTCACGTCCTCGCGGGGGTCGTCCTTCTTCCGCCTGCCCCGTGAAGGTTGAGAAGACGATCACGAGCAGGGCGCCGAGGGGCTGATCAGATGGAGATCAACGGGACGGAGTTCTTGGCCGTCCGGTAGCGCTTGTTCACGTCCTGCCAGTTGACGACCTGCCACATGGCCTCGATGAAGTCGACCTTCTGGTTCTTGTACTGGAGGTAGAAGGCGTGCTCCCAGGCGTCGAAGACCAGGATCGGGACCGAGCCCTGGCCGACGTTGCCCTGGTGGTCGTAGACCTGCTCGACGATCAGCCGGCCGCTGATCGGCTCGTAGGCGAGCACACCCCAGCCCGAGCCCTGGGTGGTCGCGGAGGCCTTGGTCAGCTGCGCCTTGAACTTGGCGAACGAGCCGAAGGACTCGGTGATCGCGTCCGCGAGCTCACCGACACCGTCGGCGGCGAGCGGCTCGCCACCGCCGCCGTCCTTCGGGCTGTTCATGTTGTTCCAGTAGATGCTGTGCAGGATGTGGCCGGAGAGGTGGAACGCGAGGTTCTTCTCCAGGCCGTTGATCGCGCCCCACTGCTCCTTGTCGCGCGCCTCTTCCAGCTGCTCCAGGGTGTCGTTCGCCCCCTTGACGTAGGCGGCGTGGTGCTTGTCGTGGTGCAGCTCGATGATCTGCGGGTTGATCACCGGCTCCAGCGCCGCGTAGTCGTACGGCAGTTCCGGAAGGGTGTAGATCGCCATGTGCCGAGCCTCTCGCTGCTGGTGCTTATTGCAACCTATATGCAAGTGCAGGCTAACAGCAGGAGTGGGTCGAAGTTGATCAGCCCTTGGCCCTAGGTCACGCGTCGGGCAGACGAAAGAACCCCCGGACCGATCAGGTCCGGGGGTTCGTCGTACGGGAGGGGATCAGGCGTCCTGCGACACCGGCCGCCGCGCCTTCTGGAGCGCGAAGCCGATCGCGGCGAGCAGCACGGTCAGGCCGCCCGTCCAGTACAGCTGCACCCGGGTGCCCTCGTCGCGGGCCATCAGGAAGAAGATCGCCGCCATGCCGGCCAGCGCCACCCAGGTCAGCACGGGGTAGGCCCACATCTTCACGACCAGCTTCTCCGGCGCCTCGCGCTCGGTCCGGCGGCGCAGCAGCAGCTGCGAGACGGCGATGAAGAACCAGACGACGAGGATGATGGCGCCGATGGTGTTCAGGAGCCAGATGAAGATGTCGTCCGGACGCCAGTAGCTGAGCAGCACGCACACGAACCCGAAGACCGAGGAGACGAGCACCGCCGGGCGCGGGACGCCGCCGAACGTACGGCCCAGCGCCTTCGGGCCCTGGCCGCGGTCGACCAGCGAGCAGGCCATCCGGGAGGCGCCGTAGATGTTGGCGTTCATCGCGGACAGCAGGGCGATCAGCACGACCACGTTCATGATCTGGCCGGCCGCCGGGATGCCGAGATGGTCGAGGGTGGCGACGTACGGGCCCTTCTCGACCACCGCCTTGTCGTCCCACGGGACGAGGGTGACGATGACCGCCATCGAGCCGATGTAGAAGAGCGCGATGCGCCACATCGCCGTACGGACGGCCTTGGCGACGCCCTGGACGGGGTGCTCGGACTCGGCCGCGGCGATGGTGACGGTCTCCAGACCGCCGTACGCGAAGACGGAGGCGAGCAGTCCGACGATCAGGCCCTCGGAGCCGTTGGGGAAGAAGCCGCCGTCCCCGGTGAGGTTCGTGGCACCGGGGGCGTCCGAGCCGGGCAGCACGCCGACGATGGCGAGCACGCCGATGCCGAGGAAGAGGACGATCGCGCCGACCTTGAGCGCGGCGAACCAGAACTCGAACTCGCCGAAGTTCTTCACCGCCGCCAGGTTGGTGCCGCAGAACACCAGCATGAAGAGGGCCACCCAGGCCCACTCCGGAGTGCCCGGGAACCAGCCCGTCATGATCTTGGCGGCGCCGATGCCCTCCAGGCCGACGGCCACACAGAGCAGGAACCAGAAGGCCCAGCCCGCGGTGAAACCGGCCCAGGGGCCGATGGCCCGCTCGGCGTGGACGGAGAAGGAGCCGGAGGCGGGGTTGGCCGCCGACATCTCGCCGAGCATGCGCATCACGAGCATGACGAGCAGCCCGGAGATCGCGTAGGCGACCACGATCGAGGGGCCGGCGGCGGCGATACCCGCACCGGAGCCGACGAAGAGGCCGGCCCCGATGACGCCGCCCAGGGCGATCATCGAGAGATGGCGCTGCTTGAGGCCGTGCGAGAGGCCGTGCGACGCACTCGCTCCGTCGTCCTTGCGGTCGACGGGCGTGGGCGCGGTGGTCCGGGACATGGGCCGCCCTGTTCATTGGCCGGTACGGGGGAACGCGCCACAGTCTGGGCGCGCGCACCGCTTACAGGGAACGGATGTCCGCTATACGGGCACGACCTTCACACAAGGTGAAGATTCACTTCCGCTTCGTGCGCGATTCTCGCACCCACGCCACCAGCAGGACGGCGCCGGTGGCCGCGCCCGACCAGAGCACCTGCGGCCGCGCCCCCTCGTCGGTCAGCATCAGCACCAGTACGGCTGCCATGGCGGCCAGCGACGCCCAGGTCAGCCACGGGAAACCCCACATCCGCAGCGTCAGGGTCTCCGGCGCCTCCCGCTCGATCCGGCGGCGCAGCCTCAGCTGGGACACCGCGATGAGTCCCCAGACGAAGAGGAGGACGGCGCCGACCGCGTTGAGCATGTAGAGGAAGACGGAATCCGGCCACTTCAGATTGAGCAGGACGGAGACGAACCCGAACGCCACCGACGCGAGCACGGCGCGCCGTGGCACCCCGCCCGCGGAGATCCTCAGCAGCCCCTTCGGCGCCTCCCCGCGCTCGGCGAGCGAGAAGACCATCCGGGACGATCCGTAGAGATTCGCGTTGAGCGCCGAGAGCAGCGCCACGAACACCACGACGTTCATGATCTGACCGGCCGAGGGAACCCCGATCGCGTCCAGGACGGCGACGTACGGCGACTGCCCCGGCTCCATCGACGTCCACGGCAGCAGGGTCACGATGACCAGCATCGAACCGACGTAGAAGAAGAGGATCCGCCAGACCGCGCTGCGCACCGCCCGCGCCACGTTGCGGGCCGGGTCGTCCGACTCGGCGGCCGCGATCGTGACGACCTCCAGACCGCCGAAGGCGAAGACGACGGCGAGGACGCCGGAGACCACGCCCTCCCAGCCGTTGGGCAGGAAACCGCCCTGCCCCGTCAGGTTGGTCATCCCCACCGGGTCGGTCTCGGGCAGCCATCCGACGATCGCGAGGACCCCCAGGACGAGGAAGAGGACGATCGCGCCGACCTTCAACGCGGCGAACCAGAACTCGAACTCGCCGAAGTTCCTCACCGCCGCGAGATTGGCGACGGTGAACACGACCATGAAGAGCAGCACCCAGCCCCACTGCGGGATCCCCGGCACCCAGCCGTGCGCGATCCGGGCCGCGCCCGTCGCCTCGACGGCGAGCACCACCACCAGCAGGAACCAGTACAGCCAGCCCACCGAGAAACCCGCCCAGCGGCCGAGGGCCCGCTCGGCATGGACGGAGAAGGCGCCGGAGGCGGGCATCGCCGCCGACATCTCCCCGAGCATCCGCATGATCAGCATCGCGAGCGTGCCCGCGATCAGGTACGAGAGCACGATGCCGGGCCCGGCGACGGCGATGCCCGCACCCGAGCCGACGAAGAGCCCGGCGCCGATCACACCGCCGAGCCCGAGCATCGTCAGATGACGTTGCTTCAGCCCATGGGAGAGAGGCTCCGGTTCGGGAGCGAGGGGAGCCGGGGCGGCAGGCGGTGCGTCGTGCATGTGGGGGGCCGTGCTCTCGAAAGCGTTTATGGAGACCCCACAGTCTCTCCGGTGGTCGTCCCCTGACGCAAAAGGGGCCTCTCGGCGAGGCTTCCCAGTGACAAGCATCACGTGGCGCGAGGGTTGGCCGCCATCCTTTGTTTGATCTCCACGAAGCGCTCAACCTCCGCTTTGTGGGCGGCTGATGGTGATCGAGCGTTCACTCCTCGACTACGGTCAACCTGTCCCCCCCGTCCTCACCCTCGCGGAGTACCGATGAGCACCGCCGCCGCCCCTGTCCGTTCCCTCCGTGCCGGAACGGTCCTGGCCGACCTGCTGCCGGCCGGCCGCGCCCGCGACATCGCGCTGGTCGCCGGCGGCGCCGTCCTCACCGGCATCGCCGCGCAGATCGCCGTCCCGGTCCCCGGCTCCCCCGTCCCGGTCTCGGGCCAGACCTTCGCCGCCCTGCTCGTCGGCACCTCGCTGGGCGCCCGCCGCGGCTTCCTCGCCCTGGCCGTGTACGCGCTGGCCGGCATGGCGGGCGTGCCGTGGTTCGCGCAGGCCACCTCCGGCTACGGGATGCCGTCCTTCGGCTACATCCTCGGCATGCTGCTCGCCGCCACCGTCGTCGGTTTCCTGGCCCGCCGTGGCGCAGACCGCTCCGTGCTCCGCACGGCGGGAACGATGGCGCTCGGCTCCCTGATCATCTACGCGGTGGGCGTGCCGTACCTGGCCCTCGCCACCGGCATGACGCTGTCGCAGGCGGTCGCGGCCGGCCTGACCCCGTTCCTCATCGGCGACGCCCTCAAGGCCGCTCTCGCGATGGGAGTGCTCCCCACCGCGTGGAAGCTCCTCGGCCGGAAGGGCTGACCGGGCCGCTCCGTTCGGGAGCGATGTCCTGGTTTCCCGCGACAGCCTCACCTCCCGCGGACAAGACGCGGACATGAGAAGGCTCTCCGTCGCCGACGTGATCGGTGTACGGAGAGCCTTCCGCTTTCCTGACCTCGTACGTCAGGTCCGGATGTTCCGGATCAGTGCCCGATCTCCTCGCGCGTGGCCTTCGCGAACCGGTCCTTGACGAGCGCGATCACCAGCACCAGGGCGGCCACCAGGAGGGAGAGCACGACCTGCTCCCGCGCGCTGCCGCCGTCGTAGACCATGTAGCCCAGGACGAAGACGATCATCGCGATGGTCGCCCAGGTCAGGTACGGGAAGAGCCACATCCGTACGACCAGCTTCTCCGGCGTCTCGCGCAGGATGATCCCGCGCATCCGCAGCTGGGTCACACAGATGACCAGCCAGACGAAGAGCGCGACGGCACCCGAGGAGTTCAGCAGGAAGGCGAAGACGTCGTCCGGCCGCCAGTAGTTGAAGAACACGGCGACGAAGCCGAAGACCACCGAGGCGAGGATCGCCGCGGTCGGTACGCCCCGCGCGTTGGTGCGGGCGAACGCCTTCGGCGCGTCACCGCGCCGGCCGAGCGAGAAGGCCATCCGCGAGGCGGTGTAGAGGCCCGAGTTCAGGCAGGACAGCACGGCGGTGAGCACGATCACGTTCATGACCTGGCCGGCGTGCGGGATGCCGATCGAGTCGAGCGCGGCGACGTACGAGCCCTTGTCGACGATCGACTTGTCGTTCCACGGCAGCAGCGTCAGGACGACGAAGATCGAGCCGAGGTAGAAGACGGCGATCCGCCAGATCACGCTGTTGGTGGCCTTGGTGACGGCCTTCTGCGGGTTCTCGGACTCGCCGGCGGCGAGCGTGACGATCTCGCTGCCCATGAAGGAGAAGACGACCATCAGGACGCCGGTGAGGATCGCGCCCGCACCCATCGGGAAGAAGCCCCCGGTGTCGGTGAGGTGGGCGAAGCCCGCGCCCGGGTTGTCCGAGCCCGGCAGCACACCGAAGACGGCGAGGAAGCCGACGACGACGAACGCGGCGATCGCCACGACCTTGATCCCGGCGAACCAGAACTCGAACTCGCCGTACGAGGAGACGGAGGCGAGGTTGGTGGCGGTCAGCACGACCATCACGATCAGCGCCCAGGCCCACTGCGGCACGGCCGGTATCCACGACTCCAGGATGACCGCGCCAGCGGTCGCCTCGACGGCGAGCACGACGACCCAGAAGAACCAGTACAGCCAGCCGATGGTGAATCCGGCCCAGCGGCCCAGCGCCTGGTCGGCGTAGGCGGAGAAGGAGCCGGACGACGGCCGGGCGGCCGCCATCTCGCCGAGCATCCGCATCACGAACACGACCATCGTGCCGACGAGCGCGTACGAGAGCAGGATGGCGGGACCGGCCGCGGCGATGCCGGAGCCGGAGCCGACGAAGAGGCCGGCACCGATGACGCCACCGATGGCGATCATCGAGAGGTGACGGTTCTTGAGACCGGCCTTGAGACCGTCGGAAGGCTGGGAATCACCGGCGCTTCCGGTGGTACCGCCTTCCTTCGCAAGGGTCGGCTGCGAAGTCATGAACGCTTTCCTTACGTCTGGGGGGCGCTCGGGTCGCGAGCAACGAGCATTGAAACCCGTGACCCCGGGAGATCGGAAGACCCGATTCCGGATCGTTGTGCGAAATCCGAAGGTCCAGACCAGTACGGGTGAAGGTCCCGACCCCGCTGACCGATACCCCGCTCCCGCCGTGCCACACTCGGAACCATGCGCGTGTACCTCGGCTCCGACCATGCCGGCTTCGAACTCAAGAACCACCTCGTCGAGTGGCTGAAGGCCCATGGCCACGAGCCCGTCGACTGCGGTCCCCACATCTACGACGCGGTGGACGACTACCCGCCGTTCTGCCTGCGCGCCGCCGAGAAGACGGCCGCGGACCCGGACAGCCTGGGCATCGTCATCGGCGGCTCCGGCAACGGCGAGCAGATCGCCGCGAACAAGGTGAAGGGGGTGCGCGCGGCCCTCGCCTGGAGCGAGCAGACCGCCGCCCTCGGCCGTGAGCACAACAACGCCAACGTCGTCTCCATCGGCGGCCGGATGCACACCCGGGAAGAGGCGACGAAGTTCGTCGAGATCTTCCTGAACACGCCGTACTCGGGTGACGAGCGTCACACTCGCCGCATCGACATGCTCTCGGCGTACGAGACGACCGGCGAGCTCCCCCCGATCCCGGCCCACCACCCGCAGGAGCCCACCGCCTGATGCCCGAAGGGCACACGATCCACCGACTGGCCGCCGACTACCGGGAACGGTTCGGCGGCCGGTCCGTTCGCGTCTCCAGCCCCCAGGGCAAGTTCGCGGACTCCGCGGCCCTGCTGGACGGCACGGTCCTGGAGACCACCGAGGCCCACGGCAAGCACCTCTTCCTCGGCTTCGGCGGCCTGGGTGGGGAGTGGGTCCACATCCACCTCGGCCTCTTCGGCAAGGTGAACTTCGGGGACGCCCCCGCGCCGCCGCCCACCGACACCGTGCGTCTGCGCCTGGCCCACGACGGCGCGTACGTCGACCTGCGGGGCCCCACCACCTGCGCCCTGATCACGGACGCCGAGAAGCGGGCGATACACGACCGCCTCGGCCCCGACCCGCTGCGGGACGCCGACCACGTCGACGGAGCCGCGAAGGCGTGGCGCCGGATCTCGAGGTCGCGTACGACGATCGCGGCCCTGCTCATGGACCAGAAGGTCGTCGCGGGCGTCGGCAACGTCTACCGGGCCGAGGTCCTCTTCCGCCACGGCATCGACCCGTACCGCGCGGGCAGGGACCTGACCGCGAGGGAGTGGCGGGCGATCTGGACGGACCTCGTCGACCTCATGCGCGAGGGCGTCCGCAACAACCGCATCGACACCGTACGCCCGGAGCACACCCCCGAGGCGATGGGCCGCCCACCACGCGTCGACGACCACGGTGGCGAGGTCTACGTCTACCGCCGGGCCCCCGGCCCCTGCCACATCTGCGCCGGCGAGATCCACACGGCCACCCTCGCCGCCCGCAACCTCTTCTGGTGCCCGACCTGCCAAGAGCGCTGACGCGCCCCCTAGAAGCCGTGCGGCAACCACGGCGCCACGGGCCACCCGAAGGCCACGGACGCCTCCGTCAGCGTCCCTTCCCGAAGCTCCCGCACCCGCCCCGCCGCGGCCAGCGACGTCAGGCTCACGCCCCCCAGGTACGCCGCCCCCAACTCCCGTACGGACAGAGCGACGTCCGCCGCCTCCTCCGTACGCACGCACACCGCACCCTTGGCGTCCCCCGTCAGCCGCCAACGCCCCTCGTTCCACGGACAGAACGCGTCCGCGACCTCGAACACCACGTCCACCGGCGCCTGATACGTCCGCGCCTCCAGCGCCGCGCCCACGTCCACCAGACGCACGTGCAGCGCGTCCCGCTGCGTCGGCACACAGCGCCGGACGTCACTCACCAGGTGCTGCCAGGCACTGTCCACGGGCCGGCTGTTCATCTGGACCGACGACGTCAGGTCGATCGAGCACAGGAACCGCCACAGCGCCGCCTCCGCCACCGGGTCCAGCGCCTCCAGGTCCTTGAGCACGACCGTGCCGTCGGCCCCGGCGTGCGTCCACTCCGGCTTGACCGCGTACAGCGCGTACCCCACGACCTCCCCGTCCCGCTCCGCCAGTACGCACTGCCGCGCCGACGCGCCGCCCCGCTCGCCCGGCGGGTCCAGCAGCGGCAGCCGCTCCCACCCCGGCTGCCGGGCGAGCATCCCCGGCCGGGCCGCGACCCGCCGCGCGTACACCGACTCGCACGCCTCCGCCGCCTTCGCCGGATCGGCCGGCCGCAGCGTCACCGCGTCCGTGCCCTCCGGCACCGAGAGCCGCACCCGCGTCGTGTCGATCGTCGCTCGCGTCGTGTACGTGGCGATGCCGTACCCGAACCGCCCGTAGATCTCCGGCTCCGAGGCCGTCAGAACGGCCAGCGGCTCGCCGCCCGCCCGGACGTCGTCGAGCTGACGCCGCATCATCGAGGTGAGGATCCCGCGTCGCCGGTGCGTCGGTGCCACGCCGACCATCGTGACGCCCGCCGCCGGCACCACCGCCCCACCCGGTACGGACAGCCGGAAGCTGAACGCCCCCGCCGTGCCCACACACTCCTCGCCGTCCCAGACGCCGATCGAGCGGTCGCACTCGGTCAACTCCCGCCAGAGGGTCCGCTCCTCCGGGGACTCCGGAACACCGCCGAACGCGGTCTCCAGCGTCCCGAACCAGTCGTCCCACTCGGCCGGGTCCAACACCCGAAGTTCATTGGTCATATGCCATCGATATCAGCGCACACGCGTCCGGGGCGACCCGATTTCACGCGCAATGTCTTCGGGGTCCCCCTGCACGAGGTCCGAGCGGGTGGATAGGGTCCAGGCCAATGAGAGGTCGCAGGGGAGTGGACGCGTATGCGGCCCGGATGCGCGTGAGCGCCCACCGGGTCCGCGTCGCGCTGCGCAAATCCGGCGTCGACTACTTCCGCGGCGACGGTTCCGACTGGGTGGCGCTGGCCGGCCTCCTGCTCACCATTCCCGCGATCACCTTGGGCACACTCACCGATCCGGTCTGGTGCGCGCCCGCCGCCCTCGTCCTGCCGATCGTGGCAGGCGGACTGCTGCTGCGCCCCGCGAGCCTGCTCGGCCTGTACGCGGCGGCCGCCGGCGCCCTGATCGTCGAGTCCGTCGTGCTCGGCCCGTACACCCAGGGCCCCGCCCGGGTCACCCCGGGAACGGTCCTGGTCGTGGCGGCCTGCGGCCTCTTCGGGCTGCTGATCGCGCAGTTCCGGGCCCGGGTCGGCGTGCCCTGGCGGCGCGGCGGGACCATGCTCTTCGACCTGCGCGAACGCATCCGGGTGCAGAGCGCCCTGCCCCGGCTCCCGCAGGGCTGGCACCGCGAGATGGCGCTGCGCCCGGCCGGCGGCCAGTCGTTCTCCGGCGACTTCGTCGTCGCGGCCCGCACCAACGGCGGCCGCACCCTCGAAGTGCTGCTCACGGACGTCTCCGGCAAGGGCATGGACGCGGGCTCGCGCGCCCTGCTGCTCTCCGGCGCCTTCGGCGGACTCCTCGGCTCGCTGCCCCCGCACGGTTTCCTGCCGGCCGCCAACGGCTACCTGCTCCGCCAGGACTGGGACGAGGGGTTCGCCACCTCCATCCATCTGGTGCTCGACCTGGACTCCGGGGACTACGAACTCCTCTCCGCCGGCCATCTGCCCGCGCTCCAGCTCCACGCGGGCAGCGGCCGCTGGGAGGAGAAGGCCGGCGAGGGCCCGCTCCTCGGCGTCTACGACGGCGCGGAGTTCCATCCGGTCAAGGGCTCGCTGCGGCCCGGCGACGTCCTGATGCTGTTCACCGACGGCCTGGTCGAGGCGGCGGACCGGGACATCGCCGAGGGCATCGACCGGCTGACGGGCGAGGCCGACCGCTATGTCGCCTCGGGCTTCGAGGGCGCCGCCTGGCACCTCATCGAGGCCTGCGCCAAGGACGTCAACGACGACCGGGCGCTCCTGCTGATCAGCCGCAAGACCTGAGGACCGCGCCCCGCGCCCGCACCCGCCGTACAGTCGGCGCATGCCGCACCTCACCCTCGCCCAGGTCGAATCCCTCGCCGTCGCGGCCCATGAGGGCCAGACCGACAAGGCGGGGCGCCCGTACGCCGAACATCTGCGGGCGGTCGCCGACGGCGTGCGCGCCCGCGGCGGCAGCGACGAACAGATCGCCGCGGCGTGGCTGCACGACGCCGTCGAGGACGACGCGCTCTCCGCCGACCGGCTGGAGAGCGCCGAGCTTCCCCGCGCCGTCAAGGACATGGTCCTCGCGCTCACCAGACACCCGGGCGAGGCACCGGAGACGTACGCCCGGCGCATTCTCGCCACCCCGGGCGCCCTCCTGGTCAAGGAGGCCGACCTCGCCCACAACGCCGACCCCACCCGCCTCGCCGCCCTCGACGCCCCGACCCGGGCCCGGCTGACCGCCAAGTACGCCCACGTCCGCGCGCTGCTCGGGCTCTCCGCCCCGTAACGATCAAGACGAAATCTCGCGGGTTGGCTCGATTCGTGCGTCGACGATTCCTCACCCGGCGTTCCGGGGCAGGAAGTTGGTGGCACGATGGATGCAGCGGGGGTGTTCTGTGACGCGCGCTCCCGGGCGGCAAGGTGGGACCGACCGAGGGTGTGATCAGTTGTGGCCATTTCACTGTCTGTGGTGCTGCTGTTGGCGATCATCCTGGTGGTGCTGATCCGCGGCGGAAATCTGAAGGCCGGCCCGGCCGTCGTCGCGGTGCTCTTCGGCTTCTTCCTTGCCTCCACGGGCATGGCCGACGACATCCAGCGCTTCCTGGACTCGATAACGCAGACGGTCAGCTCGATCAAGTTCTGAACACGACGGAAGACCTCGTAGGCGGTTTCCGTCCGAGCCGAGTACTCGGTCAGGGCTGAGTACGCGAGCCCTGGTCGGTCACGGCCCGAGCCGGAAGTCTCGGGCCATGCGACGACTTCGGAAACTCGTACCCCACCTGTCGGTGATGCTCGTACTGGCTCTGGTGGCGCTCGCCCTGTGGGCTGCCTGGCTGGGCTGGGACCAGCATGCCGACGTACGACCTGATGGAACGACGACCGGCCCGTACGAGGCGTGGCAGCTGATCGGGCTGGTGCTGACCCTGCTTGCGCCGGTGTACTGGGCGGCGTCCCGGCGTCATGTCACCGCCGCTGTGCTGGGTGTCACCGCCGGCCTGACGACTGCCGCCTTCTACGACTGGTCGGACGACTCCAGCGGCCTCTTCGTCATCGGCGTCGGGATGGTCATGGCGGGGAGCCTCCTCGTGACCGCCGCCGTCTCCGCCGTGATCGCCTCCGTGAAAAGAGAAGGACCCCGCCGGTCTCCGCCGAGCAGCGCGCGGCGCGATGGCCGGTGAACGCGTCAGGGCCAGGCCGGAGGATGATCCTCTGACCTGGCCCTGAGCCATGTGGAGCGGGCGACGGGAATCGAACCCGCGTAGCTAGTTTGGAAGACTAGGGCTCTACCATTGAGCTACGCCCGCACAGGTCGCGCCGCAGGTCACGAGGGCCGCGGCACGGACAGCATCGTAGCGGGTCCCGGGCGGTCCCCGCACGCCCCTTCCGGAGGGGGCGTCGCGCTGTCTCCGTGCATGTACCCTACGTGTCGCACCGACGGGGTGTGGCGCAGCTTGGTAGCGCGTCCGCTTTGGGAGCGGAAGGCCGTGGGTTCAAATCCCGCCACCCCGACCAACATCACGCGATACAAGATCAAGTCGGGCGGATCGCCCCGCCCAAGATCGCGTTGTGGGCCTCATCCCGCTTGCGGTTACTATGCAAGCTGCGTGCCCGTGTGTCTCTCTGACCGGGCCGATCGGCCGGGACCGCCATCAAGCGGCATCGGCAGAAACCAAGAATCAGCCACCAAGGAGACCGAACCGTGAAGAGCGCCGTGGAGACCCTGAACCCGACTCGGGTTCGGCTCACTGTCGAGGTGCCCTTCGAGGAGCTCAAGGACAGCCTCGACGCGGCGTACAAGAAGATCAACCAGCAGGTCACGGTCAAGGGCTTCCGTAAGGGCAAGATCCCGGCTCGTGTGATCGACCAGCGGTTCGGCCGTGGTGCGGTGCTGGAGGAGGCCGTCAACGACGCGCTCCCGAAGTTCTACACCGAGGCCGTCAACGAGGCCGAGGTCAACCCGCTGGGTCAGCCCGAGGTCGACATCACCGAGCTGAAGGACGGCGAGCTGCTGGCCTTCACCGCCGAGGTCGACATCCGCCCGGCGATCGAGATCCCGGACTACTCCGGCATCGAGGTCACCGTCGACGCGGTCGAGGTCAGCGACGAGGACGTCGAGAAGTCCGTGCAGCAGCTGCGCGAGCGCTTCGCCTCCACCAACCCGGTCGAGCGCGCCGCCGCCGAGGGTGACGTCGTCACCCTCGACCTCGAGGCCAAGGTCGACGGCGAGGTGCTGCCCGACGGTGTCGCCGAGGGCGTCTCGTACACCATCGGTTCCGGCGAGCTCCTCGACGGCATCGACGAGGCCGTCACCGGCCTGGAGGCCGGCGGCGAGGCCACCTTCACCTCGCAGCTGAAGGGCGGCTCGGCCGAGGGCAAGGACGCCGAGGTCACCGTCAAGGTCACCGCCGTCTCCGCCCGTGAGCTCCCCGAGCTGGACGACGAGTTCGCGCAGATGGCGTCGGAGTTCGACACCCTCGACGAGCTCAAGGCCGACAGCCGCAAGCGCCTCGAGAACATGAAGCAGTTCGACCAGGCCACCCAGGCCCAGGAGCGCGTCCTCGACGAGCTGCTGAAGCTGGCGGAGGTCCCGATCCCCGAGAAGCTCCTCGAGGACGAGATCAACACCCGCAAGCACAACCTGGAGCACCACCAGCTCGGCCAGATGGGCCTCACCCTCGAGAAGTACCTGGAGATCCAGGGCAAGACCGAGGAGGAGTTCCTGGCGGAGACCAAGGAGCAGGCCGAGAAGGGCATCAAGACGCAGTTCATCCTCGATGAGCTCGTCAACAAGGAGAAGCTCAACGTCAGCCAGGAGGAGCTCACCGAGCACCTCATGCGCCGCGCCGCCTCCTCCGGCATGAGCCCCGACCAGTTCGCCCAGGCCGTCGTCGAGGGTGGCCAGGTGCCGATGCTCGTCGGCGAGGTCGCCCGCGGCAAGGCCCTCGCGGTCGTCGTCGAGGCCGCCAAGGTCGTCGACACCAACGGCGAGACCGTCGACCTCGAGGACGAGGACGAGACCGAGGCCGCCGCCGACGCGGTCGAGGCCGCCGAGGAGAAGAACGAGGCCTGAGCCTCGCGCTGAACCGGTCCACGGGCCCGGACGCACTGCGGTGCGTCCGGGCCCGTGACCGTATGCGGAACGTATGCGCGGTGCGTCCAACTACCTTGCGCTCCCAGCGAACAGTTCGGGAAGCGGGATGGTGTTGTCCGACCTGCGCGTTAGGGTCCATGAATACGAGGGCAGGGTCCTACCCCGTCCTCGGTACGAGAGACGCTGAGACGGCCGGAGCCGTCAGAGACGAGCAGGTGGATACGTGACGAATCTGATGCCTTACGCCGCGGGTGAGCCGTCCATCGGTGGTGGCCTCGGCGACCATGTCTACAACCGGCTGCTCGGCGAGCGCATCATCTTCCTCGGCCAGCAGGTCGACGACGAGATCGCCAACAAGATCACGGCACAGATGCTCCTCCTGGCCGCCGACCCGGACAAGGACATCTTCCTCTACATCAACAGCCCCGGTGGCTCGGTGACGGCCGGCATGGCCATCTACGACACCATGCAGTACATCCCCAACGACGTCGTGACCATCGGTATGGGCATGGCGGCCTCGATGGGCCAGTTCCTGCTCACCGGCGGCTCCGCCGGCAAGCGCTTCGCGCTGCCGAACACCGACATCCTGATGCACCAGGGCTCCGCCGGCATCGGCGGTACGGCCTCGGACATCAAGATCCAGGCCGAGTACCTCCTTCGTACGAAGAGGCGCATGGCCGAGATCACCGCGCTGCACTCCGGCCAGACCGTCGAGGCGATCATCCGCGACGGCGACCGCGACCGCTGGTTCACCGCGGAGGAGGCCAAGGACTACGGCCTCATCGACGAGATCATCTCTGCCGCTTCGGGCGTTCCGGGCGGCGGCGGCACGGGCGCCTGAGCGCCCGCCGCCCCCAGCCCACCGATCCCAGCCCGCTGAACGCCACCAGGATGGTGAACAACCCCATGAACGCGATGCCCCCGAACTTCTCCGCGAGCGGCCTCTACACCGGCCCCCAGGTGGACAACCGGTACGTCGTCCCGCGCTTCGTCGAGCGCACCTCGCAGGGCGTGCGCGAGTACGACCCGTACGCCAAGCTCTTCGAAGAGCGCGTGATCTTCCTCGGCGTGCAGATCGACGACGCCTCCGCCAACGACGTCATGGCGCAGCTGCTGTGCCTGGAGTCGATGGACCCCGACCGGGACATCTCGATCTACATCAACAGCCCCGGTGGCTCCTTCACCGCGCTGACGGCCATCTACGACACGATGCAGTTCGTGAAGCCGGACATCCAGACGGTCTGCATGGGCCAGGCGGCCTCCGCCGCGGCCGTGCTGCTCGCCGCCGGTACGCCCGGCAAGCGGATGGCCCTGCCGAACGCCCGCGTGCTGATCCACCAGCCGTCCGGCGGCACCGGCCGTGAGCAGCTCTCCGACCTGGAGATCGCGGCCAACGAGATCCTGCGCATGCGCACGCAGCTGGAGGAGATGCTGGCCAAGCACTCCTCGACGCCGATCGAGAAGATCCGCGACGACATCGAGCGGGACAAGATCCTGACCGCCGAGGACGCCCTGGCGTACGGCCTGGTCGACCAGATCGTCTCGACCCGCAAGAGCACGGCCGCCGCGGCAGCCTGACGCTCGACCTTCCCTCGGCACGGGGAGCACGGCGGGGATCATGGCGCATTCCCGTCCATGTGAACCGTGCCAAGGGGGGCCCGAACGGGGGGCCCGGCAAGGTACCGTCGAATATGAGGCACCAGGAGTCGCTGAACCAAGCGCTCCCAGGCGAAGGGGAAGCACCTCGTGGCACGCATCGGTGATGGCGGCGACCTGCTCAAGTGCTCGTTCTGCGGAAAGAGCCAGAAGCAGGTGAAGAAGCTCATCGCAGGACCCGGTGTGTACATCTGCGATGAGTGCATCGACCTCTGCAACGAGATCATCGAGGAAGAACTCGCGGAGACGAGCGAGGTGCGGTGGGAGGAACTCCCCAAGCCCCGCGAGATCTACGAGTTCCTCGAGGGGTACGTCGTCGGGCAGGAGCCCGCGAAGAAGGCCCTCTCGGTCGCGGTGTACAACCACTACAAGCGCGTCCAGGCCGGCGAGAACGGCGGCGGGCAGGGCCGGGACGACGCCATCGAGCTGGCGAAGTCCAACATCCTGCTGCTCGGGCCCACGGGCTCCGGCAAGACGCTGCTCGCGCAGACCCTGGCCCGGATGCTCAACGTCCCGTTCGCCATCGCCGACGCGACGGCGCTGACGGAGGCCGGCTATGTCGGCGAGGACGTCGAGAACATCCTGCTCAAGCTGATCCAGGCGGCCGACTACGACGTCAAGAAGGCCGAGACGGGGATCATCTACATCGACGAGATCGACAAGGTCGCCCGTAAGAGCGAAAACCCGTCGATCACGCGCGACGTCTCCGGCGAGGGCGTGCAGCAGGCCCTGCTGAAGATCCTGGAGGGCACCACCGCCTCCGTGCCGCCGCAGGGCGGCCGGAAGCACCCGCACCAGGAGTTCATCCAGATCGACACGACGAACGTGCTCTTCATCGTGGGCGGCGCCTTCGCCGGCCTCGAGAAGATCATCGAGTCGCGGGCGGGCGCCAAGGGCATCGGCTTCGGGGCGACCATCCGCTCCAAGCGCGAGATCGAGGCGAGCGACCAGTTCCAGGAGGTCATGCCCGAGGACCTGGTGAAGTTCGGGATGATCCCCGAGTTCATCGGCCGTCTCCCGGTCATCACCTCGGTGCACAACCTGGACCGCGAGGCCCTGCTGAAGATCCTCGTCGAGCCGCGCAACGCGCTGGTGAAGCAGTACCAGCGCCTCTTCGAACTCGACGGCGTCGAGCTGGACTTCGACCGCCCGGCCCTGGAGGCCATCGCCGACCAGGCGATCCTGCGCGGCACGGGCGCGCGTGGCCTGCGGGCCATCATGGAAGAGGTCCTGATGTCGGTGATGTACGAGGTCCCGTCCCGCAAGGACGTGGCCCGCGTGGTCATCACGGCGGACGTCGTGCACAACAACGTGAACCCGACGCTGGTGCCGCGGATCGTGAAGAACGACGGCCGCCACGAGAAGTCGGCGTAGGTACGAGAACACCCAGGGGCGCCCGGCCGGTTGACGACAACCGCGCCGGGCGCCCCTGTTGCGCCGACCAGCCAGTTCCGAACGACATTCGGTCAAGTGATCGAAAATTGCGGAATGGAGTCGCTTCACTCGTGATTGCCTTGGTCTCGGCAACTGTGATTGACCGGGAGGGACTCAATTGTCCAGGATCAAGCGCTCAGTGGGGATCGTGGCAGCAACGGTGATGGCCGGCTTGGCCATCCCTATGGCTGCTGCTTCACCTGCGCAGGCTACGTACATGGACTGCACGATCTACTTGCGCAACATGGGCTACATCGTGGGGCCGAAGGTCTCGTCCGGATGTTCCCAGGGCGCAGGCATATATGCGCATTTGTGTCCGCCTACGCTGATCTGGGCCGGGGTGAGGGGTGACCACGCGAATACCGCGTGCCACCAGGCTTCGCGGCCGGCGTGAGATAGGCCCACGGCGGCACGGGTGTGAGTCACCTATGCCGCCGTAGGGCGGATCAGAGCTTGACGCGGACTTCCTTGCGGAGCTTGGCGGTGATGGCGGCGGCCTCGTCGGCGGAGCCTGCCTTGCCCGTAGCCACGGAGGCCATGTCCATCGGCGTCACGAAGCCGACCGTGCTGTGGTCGGCCCACACGCAGAACGTCATGGTGAACGCAGGGGTGGAGGTGGCGGCGTCGCCCTTGGTCTTGGCCTGCTGGCACTTGAGGACCGCGCCGTCGAGTTCCGCCGGCTTGTACTCCTGCGGGCTGCCGACCAGTTCCGGCTCGTCGGCCTTGCCCTTGTCCTTCTCGGCCTCCGTCTCGATGTTGGCGAAGACGCTGTCGACCACCTTCTCGGGGTCGTCGATCTCGCCGTAGAGGCCGCTGAAGGAGATCATCTTGGTGCCGAGTGGGTTGGTCGGATCCTTCACCTGATATCCGGCGCTGACGTTCGTGGCGTTCTTGACACCGTTCTGCTGGGCCTCCTTGAGGGAGTCCTTGTTGCCCGAACCGTCGCTGCCGGGGTTCTTCTTGTACTCGCCGAGCACCGTCTCCGGGGTGATCAACTTGTGCGGGCCGTCGTCAGCGATCGAGGAGCCACCGCCCCCTGCCGTGAAGTACCACGCGCCGCCGCCGATCAGTGCGAGCGCCACGACCACGCCGACGACGACGAGGCCCGTCTTCTTCTTCGGGGCGGCCGGCGGGGGCGGCGGGAAGCCGCCCGGGGCCTGGCCGTACGGAGGCTGCTGACCGTAGGGGGGCTGCTGGGGAGGCTGTCCGTACGGGCCGGGCTGCTGAGGCGGCTGCTGGGGGTAGCCGTACGGCGGCTGCTGCGGCGGCACGCCCTGGGGCGCCTGCTGCGGGTAGCCGTAGCCGGGCTGGGGCGCCTGCGGCGGCTGGCCGTAAGGGCCCGGCTGCTGACCGTAGGGGCCCGGCTGACCGTACGGCCCGGGCTGCTGGGGCTGACCGCCGTACGGGCCCGGCTGGTTGTAGCTCATGGACAGGTTCCCCTCACAAGATGTTTATGCGTAGCGAACATCCTGTCGGAACGGCCACCCCGCCGGGGAATCGGGGCCCACACCGTTACGGAACAATCGCGTTTCAGGACCACCGGGTGACACCCCTAAACTGACCCCGTGACCGAGAACACTCAGCAGCAGCCAGCAGCCAACCCCGAACTGCCGACCCAGTACGCGCCGGCCGAAGTAGAGGGGAAGCTGTACGAGCGCTGGGTAGAGCGCGGTTACTTCGAGGCCGACGAGAACAGCGACAAGCCGCCGTACACCATCGTCATCCCGCCGCCGAACGTCACCGGTTCGCTCCACCTGGGCCACGCCTTCGAGCACACGCTGATCGACGCCCTCACCCGCCGCAAGCGCATGCAGGGTTACGAGACGCTGTGGCAGCCGGGCATGGACCACGCCGGTATCGCCACCCAGAACGTCGTCGAGCGTGAGCTCGCCAAGGAGGGCAAGTCCCGCCACGACCTGGGCCGTGAGGCGTTCGTCGAGCGTGTCTGGAAGTGGAAGGCGGAGTCCGGCGGTCAGATCTCCGGCCAGATGAAGCGCCTCGGCGACGGCGTCGACTGGTCCCGTGAGCGCTTCACCATGGACGAAGGCCTGTCCCAGGCCGTCAAGACCCTCTTCAAGAAGCTCTACGACGATGAGCTGATCTACCGCGCCGAGCGCATCATCAACTGGTGCCCGCGCTGTCTGACGGCCATCTCGGACATCGAGGTGGAGTACCAGGACGACGACGGCGAGCTCGTCTCCATCCGGTACGGCTCCGGGGACACGGAGATCGTCGTCGCGACGACCCGCGCCGAGACGATGCTCGGTGACACGGCCGTCGCCGTCCACCCGGACGACGAGCGGTACAAGCACCTGGTCGGCACCGAGATCGAGCTGCCGCTGACCGGCCGCCGGATCCCGGTCGTCGCCGACGAGCACGTCGACCCCGAGTTCGGCACCGGTGCCGTCAAGGTCACCCCGGCGCACGACCCGAACGACTTCGAGATCGGCCAGCGTCACAACCTGCCGAACCTCGCGGTCATGGACGAGCGCGCGGTCATCACCGCCCACGGCCCCTTCCAGGGTCTGGACCGCCTCGAAGCCCGCTCCGCCATCGTCGCCGCGCTGCGCGCCGAGGGCCGGATCGTCGCCGAGAAGCGGCCGTACGTCCACTCGGTCGGCCACTGCTCGCGCTGCAAGACCACCATCGAGCCGCGTCTGTCGATGCAGTGGTGGGTCAAGGTGGGTCCGCTCGCCAAGGCCGCCGGGGACGCCGTCCGTGACGGCCGGGTCAAGATCCACCCGCAGGAGATGAAGAAGCGGTACTTCGACTGGGTCGACAACCTGCACGACTGGTGCATCTCGCGCCAGCTGTGGTGGGGCCACCGCATCCCGGTCTGGTACGGCCCGAACGGCGAGGTCGTCTGCGTCGGCCCCGACGAGCAGCCGCCGGCCGGCGAGGGCTGGCACCAGGACACGGACGTCCTGGACACCTGGTTCTCGTCCGGCCTGTGGCCGTTCTCCACGCTCGGCTGGCCCGAGCGGACGGACAGTCTCGCGAAGTTCTATCCGAACTCCGTCCTGGTCACCGGCTACGACATCCTCTTCTTCTGGGTCGCCCGGATGATGATGTTCGGCCTGTACGCGATGGACGGCACCCCGCCGTTCCACACCATCGCCCTGCACGGCATGGTCCGCGACCAGTTCGGCAAGAAGATGTCGAAGTCCTTCGGTAACGCGGTCAACCCGCTGGACTGGATGGACACCTACGGCTCCGACGCAGTCCGCTTCACCCTCGCGCGTGGCGCCAACCCGGGCGTCGACGTGCCGATCGGCGAGGACTGGGTCCAGGCGTCCCGGAACTTCGCCAACAAGATCTGGAACGCGACCCGCTTCGCGCTGATGAACGGCGCGACGGTCGAGGGCCCGCTGCCGGACCCGTCGCAGATGTCCGCCACGGACCGGTGGATCCTGTCGCGTCTCAACAAGACGGTCGCCGAGGTCGACGCGTACTACGACGACTACCAGTTCTCCAAGCTCTCGGACGCGCTGTATCACTTCGCGTGGGACGAGGTCTTCGACTGGTACGTCGAGCTGTCGAAGACGACGTTCTTCGACGGAGGCGAGCAGGCCAAGGTCTCCGGCCGCGTCCTCGGCGAGGTCCTCGACGTGACCCTCCGGCTGCTGCACCCGGTCGTCCCCTTCGTCACCGAGACGCTGTGGACCACGCTCACCGGCAAGGAGTCCGTCGTCATCGCCGACTGGCCGAGCGACTCCGGCTTCCGCGACGAGGCCGCGGAGAAGGAGATCGAGCTCGTCCAGCAGGTCGTCACCGAGGTCCGCCGGTTCCGTTCCGACCAGGGCCTGCAGCCCGGCCAGAAGGTCCCGGCCCGCCTGGAGCTCGACGGGACCGCGCTCGCGCCGCACGAGGCGGCCATCCGCCAGCTGCTGCGCCTCCAGCCGGAGGGCGAGGGCTTCTCCGCCACCGCCTCCCTGCCGGTCGCCGGCGCCACGGTCGCGCTCGACCTGTCCGGCACGATCGACGTGGCGGCGGAGCGCAAGCGGCTCGCCAAGGACCTCGCCGCCGCCGAGAAGGAGAAGGCGCAGGCCAACGGGAAGCTCGGCAACGAGGCGTTCCTGGCGAAGGCGCCGGACAACGTGGTCGAGAAGATCCGGACGCGGCTCGCCAAGGCGGACGAGGACATCGCCCGCATCCAGGCGCAGCTGGAGCGGCTGCCGCAGGCGTGAGCGCTGGTGAGGGGCCCGGAACCGGTCGGTTCCGGGCCTCTTGCCGTTTGTCCGGAGTGCAGGACCTCACACCAGTTGTGACGTAAGTCCGTTCGCCCGGGTCCAACGACCCTGGATGATGGAGGGCATGCACCGTCCCCCCGCCGTCGCCGCGCTGCGTCGCCGCGTGGACCGGTGGGCCGGTACGCCACGGGCCCTGGACGTCATCACGGCCCTCAGCGCCTTCGCGCTGATGTCCCTCGACGTGCCCGGCCTGGCCCGCGCCGACAACCCGCTGACCGGGATCACCGCCTCCCTGGTCCTCGCGGCCGGTGCGTCGACGCTGGTGCTGCGGCGCCGGCTGCCCTGGGTGCCGTACCTGGTCGCCCTCGCCCTGATGGGCTGGCTGCACGAGCTGACGATGATCCAGTTCGCGCTGTACTCGCTGGGCCGCTTCCGCGGGCGGCGGACGGCCGTCGCCGCGACCGTGCTCTATGTGGCCGTGGCGTACGCGCTGTTCCACACGCCCGGCTGGCCCGCCCGCCACGGCGACACGCTGAGCGAGTTCCTGAGCCTCGTGGTCCCGATCGGGGTCCTCGCCTCGGGCGTCGGCATCGCCGCGTACCGGCAGGACCTGGTGCGCGCCCTGGAGTGCCAGCGCGCCGAGGCGGCCGCTCGACAGGCCGTCCAGGAGGAGCGGATCTCCGTCGGCAGGGACGTCCACGACCTGGTGGGCCGCGAACTGACGGTGCTCGCGGTGCGGGCCGAGGTGCTCGCCGTACGCGCCAGGGGAGAGGCCCACCGGAAGGACTTCGAGGAGCTCGCGGACACCGCGCGGCGGGCCCACCACATGCTCAACGAGACGATCGTGCGACGGGCCGACGGGGGCGCGGCCACGCCGGGTCTGGAGGGACTGGGCGCGCTGGCGGAGGAGAGCGAGCGGCTGGGCGGCCCGGTCGAGCTGATAGTGGCGGAGGAGGCCAAGGCGCTCTCCCCGCTGCGGCAGACGGCCGTCCACCGGGTGGTCCAGGAGTGCCTGACGAACGCCGCCAAGCACGCGCCGGGGCTGCCGGTGACCGTGTCGATCTCGGTGGCCGGGCGCGACCTGCTCGTCGACGTCCGCAATCCGCTGCCGAAGACCCCGCCGGACCGCGCTCCCGTCTCGACGGGCACCGGTCTGTTCTCCATGAAGGAGCGCGTCCACAGCATGGGCGGCACCCTGTCGGCCGGCCCGGACGGCGACACCTACCGCGTGACGGCGCTCCTGCCGACGGGCTTCGAGCGGGCGTAGCCGCCGCGGGCCACTCCTGTGCGACCGTGCCCGGCCGCCTCGCCGGACGGTGGGCCGAAAGTCCCGAAAGGGGTGGTCCCGGGTCCTGTCGGTCCCCCTCCGTAGACTGGGTCCGTGAGTGAGCCCCGCGACGAGTTCGACCAGTTCGACGACATCGTCGACGCCGAGACCGACCGTGACCCCGACCTGGCGGTGATCGAGGCCGGCAGCCGCACGCTGCGCGCGCAGGCCGGCCCGCCCCAGGGCGACCCCGTGCCCGCCCGTCCCTCCGATCCGGAGGTGGACAAGGCGCTGCGCGAGGTCGAGACCGAGCTCGCCACCCGCTGGGGCGAGACCAAGCTGGAGCCGTCGGTCAGGCGGATCGCCGCCCTGATGGACGTGCTCGGCGAGCCGCAGCGCGCGTACCCCTCGATCCACATCACGGGCACGAACGGCAAGACGTCCACGGCCCGGATGATCGAGTCGCTGCTCACGGCCTTCGACCTGCGCACCGGGCGGTACACCTCTCCGCACGTGCAGACGATCACCGAGCGGATCAGCCTGGACGGCGCCCCGATCTCCGCGGAGCGGTTCATCGAGACGTACCAGGACATCAAGCCGTACGTGGAGCTGGTGGACGCCCGCGAGGAGTTCCGGCTCTCCTTCTTCGAGGTCATGACGGGGATGGCGTACGCGGCCTTCGCCGACGCCCCCGTGGACGTGGCCGTCGTCGAGGTCGGCATGGGCGGCACCTGGGACGCCACCAACGTCATCGACGCCTCGGTCGCCGTCGTCACTCCGATCGACCTCGACCACACCGACCGCCTCGGCGAGACGCCGGGCGCGATCGCGGGCGAGAAGTCCGGGATCATCAAGCAGGGTGCGACGGTCGTCCTGGCGCAGCAGCCGGTGGACGCGGCGCAGGTCATGCTCAAGAAGGCCGTCGAGGTGGACGCCACGGTGGCCCGCGAGGGCATGGAGTTCGGGGTCGTGGAGCGGGAGGTCGCGGTCGGCGGCCAGCTGCTGACCCTGCGCGGGCTCGGCGGCGCCTACGACAACGTCTTCCTGCCGCTCCACGGCGCGCACCAGGCGCACAACGCGGCCGTCGCGCTGGCGGCGGTCGAGGCGTTCTTCGGCATCGGCGCCGACCACGCCCGCACACTGGACATCGACACGGTCCGCCGGGCCTTCGCCTCGGCGTCCTCGCCGGGCCGTCTCGAGGTCGTGCGCAGCTCCCCGACCGTCATCCTGGACGCCGCCCACAACCCGGCGGGCGCGCGGGCCACGGCGGACGGCGTCAGCGAGTCCTTCGGCTTCTCGCGGCTCATCGGTGTGGTCTCCACCAGCTCGGACAAGGACGCCAAGGGGCTCCTGGAAGCCTTCGAGCCGATCTTCGCCGAGGTCGTCGTCACCGCGAACTCCAGCCCGCGCGCCACGGACGTGGACGCGCTGGCCGCGATCGCCGTCGAGGTCTTCGGCGACGACCGGGTGGTCGTCGAGCCGCGCCTGGACGACGCCATCGAGGCGGCGATCACTCTCGCGGAGGAAGAGGGCGAGTACGCCGGCGCGGGTGTGCTGGTGACCGGTTCGATCTTCACGGTCGGGGATGCCCGGCTGCTGCTCGGAAGGCGCTGAATCCGATGCGTACGCTCTGTGCCTCGACCCTGATCGGCGAGTTCTTCGTGATCGGGTTCGCCGGGCTCGTCGCGATGAAGGACGACAGCCTGTCCCTGACCACGGTCTGGACGGTCTGCGGCGTCGCCATGCTGCTGTCGGTGCTGCTGTGCGGGTTGATCACCCGCCCGGGCGGCCTCCAGCTCGGCTGGGCGCTGCAGATCGCCCTGATCGCGAGCGGCTTCGTGGTGCCGGTGATGTTCTTCCTCGGGGCGACCTTCGCGGTGTTGTGGTGGGCCTCCCTCCACTACGGCCGGAAGATCGACGAGGCGAAGGCGCGCTGGGCCGCACAGGCGGAGGCGGCGGAAGCGGAGGCCGGTCAGCCCGGCTGACCGCCCCGGGACCGTGGCGAACCGGGCTCGACGCCCGGGTATCCGTACGGCCTGACGCTGAGTAATCGGCGGCCGTGGGGGCCCTGTAGCCTCTGAGGTCCGCACACCGCATTCGTAAGGAGTCTCCACCGTGAGCCAGCGCACGCTCGTCCTGCTCAAGCCCGACGCCGTCCGCCGTGGGCTGATCGGCGAGATCATCGGCCGTATCGAGCGGAAGGCCGGCTGGACCATCACCGCCCTCGAGCTGCGCGAGCTGAGCGAGGACACGCTGGAGCAGCACTACGGCGAGCACAAGGGCAAGCCCTTCTACGAGCCGCTGATGGGCTTCATGCAGTCCGGCCCCGTCGTCGCCATGGTCGTCGAGGGCGAGCGGGTCATCGAGGGTCTGCGGACCCTGGCCGGCCCGACCGACCCGATCGCCGCGGCCCCCGGCTCCATCCGAGGGGACTTCGGGACCATCGTCCGGGAGAACCTGATCCACGCCTCGGACTCCGAGGAGTCCGCCATTCGGGAAATGAAGATTTTCTTCCCCGGGCAGGCGTGACCCGAGGCTGACCGGGTGTCAGCCATCCACCGCAACGACCTGGGGCGACCGAAGGAATTTCGGTCGCCCCCGGGCATATGAACGACGCAACCGGGAACGCATCGCTGCGTCCTACCGTCACCTATACAGAGGTGGACCACCGCGCGGTATCCGTGCGGGCGGCACTACGATGGAAAACTCCACGCCGCACCACCCGCACCCACCACCTCGCCGACCTGAGAAGCCGTCAAGCTCCAATTGGGAAGGCCCGACGCATCCTCATGGGAAACAAGGGGAACTCTATGTCGTTCATCGGCCGTGACATGGCTGTCGACCTCGGGACCGCCAACACGCTGGTGTACGTCAGGGGTCGAGGGATCGTTCTGAACGAGCCGTCCGTCGTCGCGATCAACACCAACACCGGCGGGATCCTCGCGGTCGGTGCCGAGGCGAAGAAGATGATCGGCCGGACGCCCGGCAACATCGTCGCCGTCCGGCCGCTGAAGGACGGCGTGATCGCCGACTTCGAGATCACCGAGCGGATGCTCCGCTACTTCATCCTGAAAATCCACAAGCGCCGCTATCTGGCCCGCCCCCGGGTCGTCGTGTGCGTTCCCTCCGGCATCACCGGAGTCGAGCGCCGCGCCGTCATCGAGGCATCGACCCAGGCCGGCGCCCGACAGGTGCACATCATCGAGGAGCCGATGGCCGCCGCCATCGGCGCGGGCCTCCCCGTGCACGAGGCGACCGGCAACATGGTCGTCGACATCGGCGGCGGCACGACCGAGGTCGCGGTGATCTCGCTCGGAGGAATCGTCACGGCACAGTCCATCCGGGTGGCCGGCGACGAGCTCGACAACGCGATCATCCAGCACATCAAGAAGGAGTACTCGCTCCTCCTCGGTGAGCGCACCGCCGAGCAGATCAAGATCACCATCGGTTCGGCGTACGACCTCGACAAGGACGAGCACACCGAGATCCGCGGCCGCGACCTCGTCTCCGGTCTGCCCAAGACCGTGGTCATCTCCGCCGCGGAGGTCCGCAAGGCGATCGAGGAGCCCGTCAACGCCATCGTCGACGCCGTGAAGACCACGCTCGACAAGTGCCCGCCGGAACTCTCCGGTGACGTGATGGACCGCGGCATCGTTCTCACGGGTGGCGGTGCTTTGCTGCGCGGCCTGGACGAGCGGCTCCGCCGCGAGACCGGGATGCCGATCCACATCGCCGAGGACCCGCTGGACTCGGTGGCCCTCGGCTCGGGCAAGTGCGTGGAGGAGTTCGAGGCGCTCCAGCAGGTCCTGGACGCACAGCCCCGCCGGTAACGGATCAATGAACATCCGCTGTACGGGTGGCGAGAACGCCCGTACAGCGGATCGTTGACATCACGGCTCACACCGCTCGGAACAATCGAACCAAGAGGAAAGGCACGGCCGCCGCACGTGAGGGACACACGAGAGAGCCGGCTGCTCCTGGTGCTGCTGATCGCCATCGCGTTCGCACTGATCACGGTGGACATCCGCGGTGGCGAGGAGTCACCGGTCGACGGCGCCCGGCAGGCCGCGGCCGCGGTCTTCGGACCGGTCGAGAACGGCGTCGCGACGGCCGTCGACCCGATCGGCAACGCCATAGGAGCGGTACGCGACTCCGGCGAGCGGCACACCCGGATCGCCGCCCTGGAACACGAGAACGCCGCCCTCAAGGCCAAGCTCGGCAGCGACGACCGCAACCGCAGCCGCCTCCGCGAACTCGACACCATGCTGAAGACGGCCGGTGCCGGGCAGTACGGCATCAAGGCCGCCGAGGTCATCGCCATAGGGTCGGCCCAGGGCTTCTCCTGGACCGTCACCATCGACGCCGGCGCCGACGACGGCATCCGGCGCGACATGACCGTGCTCAACGGCTCCGGTCTCGTCGGCCGCGTCACCACGGTCGGCCCCTCCACCGCGACCGTGCTGCTCGCCAACGACCCCGACTTCACCGTCGGTACGCGCATGGAGAAGACGGACGAACTCGGCTTCGCCACCGGCCAGGGCGACCGCCCGCTGCTCGTGCAGCTCCTCAACGGCAAGGCCAAGGTCAAGCCGGGGGACCGGCTCGTCACGTTCGGCTCGCAGGCCGACCGGCCCTTCGTGCCCGGCGTCCCGGTCGGCGAGGTCGTCCGCGTCGACCCGGCGGGCGGCGGTCTCACCCGTAACGTCTACGTCCGCCCGTACGTCGGCTTCACCAAGCTCGACATCGTGGGCATCGTCGTCCAGGCGCCGCGCACCGACCCGCGCGACATGGTCCTGCCGCCCAAGCCCAAGCCCGCGCCGACCGTCACCGTCACGGTCACCCCGCCCGCACCGCAGGGCGAGCAGGCGGAGGGTCAGCAGCCGGGGCAGCAGCCGCAGGACGGCCAGCAGCCGGGACAGCAGCCGCAGGACGGCCAGCAGGCGAGCCGGCCGCCGGTGCAGCCGGAGCCGCAGGACGACGGACAGAACCAGCTGCAGGGGGACTGAGACCATGAAGTTCAACCGGATCCTGCTCTCCACGGCACTCGTCGTGTTCGCCCTCGTCGTCCAGGTCTCCGTCCTCGCCCGCCTCCAGCTCCCCGGCGCCGTACCGGACCTCGTCCTGCTGACCGTCCTCGGTCTCGCCCTCGTGTACGGACCCGTCAGCGGCTGCCTCATCGGCTTCGGGGCCGGCCTGCTCGCCGACCTCGCCCCGCCCGCCGACCATGCCGTCGGCCGCTACGCCCTGGTGCTCTGCCTGATCGGCTACCTCGCCGGACTCGCCCGCCCCGACAACGGCCGGCTCAAGTCCGCCAGCGGCCCGATGGCCGCCGTCGTCGCCGCCGCTATCGCCACCACCCTGTTGTATGCCGGGGTCGGCGCCCTCGTCGGAGACACCGCCGCCCGCCATGTCGGCCTCGGTTCCCTGCTCTTCACCGCGGTCGTCTACGACCTGCTCCTCGCGCCCTTCACCGTCCCGCTGATCATGGCCCTGGCCCGGCGCGTGGAGAACGACCCGCTCGCCGAGACCAGCGGAGGCACCGACGTCGCCTCCGGCTGGCTCTCCTCCGGCACCGGCCTGCGGATCGGAACCCAGCGCGGCGGACTGCTCGTCAGGGCGGCCCGCACCAGAGCCTCACGCGCCGGACGTATCAAGGGAGTCAAGCGACTGTGACCGAGGGGGCACCGGCAGTATGAGCAACATCCCGGAGACCGGGCGGACTCCCAGGGTCCAGATCCGGCTCGTCATCATCCAGGTCCTCGTCTTCTCCCTCTTCCTCACCCTCGGTGGACGTCTCTGGTACCTCCAGGTCCGCAACGGCAAGGAGTACACCGAAGAGGCGAGGAGCAACCACGTCCAGCGGGTCGTCCAGCCCGCCGTCCGCGGCTCCATCCTCGACGCCCGCGGCGTCCCGCTCGCCGACAACGAGACCCGCCTCGTCGTCTCCGCGTCCCGCACCGCCCTGATGAAGATGAAGGACGACGGCAAGGGCGTCCTCACCCGCCTCGCCGGCGTCCTGGGCATGAAGCCCAAGGACGTCATGGACAAGGTCCGGCTCTGCGACTCCGAGACGCCGCAACCCTGCTGGAACGGCTCGCCCTACCAGCCGATCCCGGTCACCGACGAGGCGACCCCGCAGCAGGCGCTCCAGATCCGCGAGCGCGCCGAGGACTTCCCCGGCATCACCGCCGAACCCACCGCCGTACGCCGCTATCCCGCGCCCGCCAAGGCCCGCACCGCGCAGGTGCTCGGCTACCTCTCGCCGGTCACCGACGAGGAGATCGAGAAGGCCAAGGACACCGACTCGCCGCATCTGCGCTCCGACCAGGTCGGCCGTTCGGGCCTGGAGCGCACGTACGACAGGCAGTTGCGCGGCAAGGCGGGCGTCACGTCGTACGAGGTCGACAAGCTCGGCCGGGTCATGGGCCAGACGCAGTCCGACCCGGGCGTGCCCGGCTCCCACGTCGTCACCAGCATCGACGCCCGGGTCCAGTCGGTCGCCGAGTACGAGCTCCACGCGGCGATGAAGACGGTCCGGGGGGAGACCGACAAGATCACCGGGCGTAGGTACGAGGCCGACGCGGGCGCCGTCGTCGTCCTGGAGTCCAGGACCGGCCGCGTCGTCGCGATGGCCTCCCAGCCGGACTACGACCCCAACGCCTGGGTCGGCGGCATCTCCGGCAAGGACTACGCCGCGCTCACCAGCAAGAACTCCAACTACCCGCTGCTCAACCGGGCCATCCAGGGGCAGGCACCCGCCGGCTCCGTCTTCAAGGTGGTGTCGGCGAGCGCGGCCGTGCGGGCCGGCTATCCCTTCAACGGCCGCTACAACTGCAGCAGCTCCTACAGCATGGGCAACCGGAGCTTCGCGAACTTCGAGTCCAAGGGGCACGGCCCCATCAGCCTCGGCGACGCCCTCAAGTTCTCCTGCAACACCGTCTTCTACCGCCTCGGCCACCAGGAGTGGCAGCGCGACGGCGGCCTCAAGCCGAACAAGGACGCCCACGACTGGTTCTACCGGACCGCCCATGACTTCGGGTTCGGCTCCGAGACCGGCATCGACGTGCCGAACGAGGTCAAGGGCCGCATCCCCGACCGCCACTGGAAGAAGTCCTTCTGGGAGGCGAACAAGGACGCCTGGTGCAAGCAGGGCAAGAAGGGCGGCACGTACGTCGAGCAGATCGCCTACGAGAGCTGCCTCGAAGGCAACCAGCTGAAGGCGTTCGACAGCATCAACTTCGCCATCGGCCAGGGTGACGTCCTCATCACCCCCATCCAGCTGGCCACCGCCTACGCCGCCATCAGCAACGGCGGCACCCTCTACAACCCCACCATCGGCAAGGCCGTGATCAGCCCCGACGGCAAGAGGATCGACGAGATCAAGCCCAAGGCCCACGGCCGGCTGCCGGTCGACGCCCAGACCATCAGCGACCTCGACAAGGGCCTGCGCTCCGTCGTCGAGCCCGGCGGCACCGCCGCCTGGCGGTTCGGCGGCTGGCCGCAGGACAAGATCCCGATGCGGGCCAAGACCGGCACCGCGCAGGTCTACGGCAAGCAGACCACCTCGTGGTTCGCGACGTACACCGACGACTACACCATCGTCATGACGATCTCCCAGGGTGGTACCGGCTCCGGTGCCTCCGGCCCCGCCGTGCGCAACATCTACGACGCCCTCTACGGCCTCGACGACGAGGGAAACCAGGACCTCAAGCGCGCCCTGCTGCCCAAGCCGCAGCAGACGCTGCCGAAGATCCAGCCCGACGGCTCCATCGACGCGCCGGAGGTCAAGCCGTACGACCCCAAGTCGCAGCTGGTCGACCCGAACAAGAAGAGGGAAGGCGGGCAGGAGCCACTCGCGGGCCCGCCTCCCGTCTGGAGGGACTGACCCGATGACCGCACCCCACGGCTTCTCCGTCTCGCGGTACGCCCCCGAGCGCGGGCCGCTCGCGAGACTCACCGCCCGCGACTCGGTGCTGCGCCGGCTCGACTGGCCGATCCTGCTCTCCAGCCTCGCCCTGTCCCTCGTCGGCTCCCTGCTCGTCTGGTCCGCCACCCAGGGCCGTACCGAACTCAACCAGGGCGACCCGCAGTACTTCCTCTGGCGTCACCTGCTCAACACAGGTATCGGTCTCGTCCTGATGATCGGCACCGTCTGGCTCGGCCACCGCGCCCTGCGCGGCGCGGTGCCCGTCCTCTACGGCATCTCCCTCCTGCTGATCCTCGCCGTTCTCACCCCGCTCGGCGCGACCATCAACGGCGCCCACGCGTGGATCGTCATCGGCGGCGGCTTCTCCCTCCAGCCCAGCGAGTTCGTCAAGATCACGATCATCCTGATCATGGCGGTGCTACTGGCGGCCAAGGTCGACGCCGGCGACCAGATCCACCCCGACCACCGCACCGTCGCCAAGGCGCTCGTCCTGGCCGCGATCCCGATGGGCATCGTCATGCTGATGCCCGACCTCGGCTCGGTGATGGTCATGGTGGTGATCGTGCTCGGTGTGCTCCTCGCCTCCGGCGCCTCCAACCGCTGGGTCTTCGGCCTCATCGCCGCGGGAGTCACCGGCGCCCTCCTCGTCGCCGCGCTCGGCGTCCTCGACGAGTACCAGATCAACCGGTTCGCCGCCTTCGCCAACCCCGAGCTCGACCCGGCGGGCGTCGGCTACAACACCAACCAGGCACGCATCGCGATCGGCTCCGGCGGCCTGTACGGCGCGGGGCTCTTCAACGGCCACCAGACCAGCGGCCAGTTCGTGCCCGAACAGCAGACCGACTTCATCTTCACCGTCGCCGGCGAGGAGCTCGGCTTCCTCGGCGCCGGACTGATCCTCGCACTGCTCGGCGTCATCCTCTGGCGGGCCTGCCGGATCGCCCGCGAGACCACGGAGCTGTACGGCACGATCGTCGCCGCCGGCATCATCGCCTGGTTCGCCTTCCAGTCCTTCGAGAACATCGGCATGACCCTCGGCATCATGCCGGTCGCGGGACTCCCGCTGCCGTTCGTCTCCTACGGCGGCTCGTCGATGTTCGCGGTGTGGGTGGCGATCGGGCTGCTGCAGTCGATCAGAGTCCAGCGGCCGATGACGGCATGACGCCACGACACTGATGGCGACATAACGGCATGGACCGGCGGCCCGGGGGCAATTAGATTCGAATGATGGCGGAGACGAAGCGCGAGATCGAGCGAAAGTACGAAGCCACCGACGAGACGACCCTGCCGGACCTCACCCGGGCCCCCGGCGTGGCCGCCGTCCTCGACCGGGGCGTCGCCGAACTGGACGCCGTCTACTACGACACCGCCGACCTGCGCCTGGCCGCCGACTCGCTCACCCTGCGCCGCCGCACCGGCGGCCAGGACGCCGGCTGGCACCTCAAGTTCCCCGTCGCCGCCGGAATCCGGGACGAGATCAGGGCCCCGCTGGCCGACACCCTCCCGGTGTCCCTGGCGCGGCTCCTGCGCTCCCGCACCCTGGACGAGGACGTCGTCCCCGTCGTACGCCTCCTCTCCTCCCGGGACGTCCGCCACCTCGTGGACGACGAAGGCACCCTGCTGGCCGAAGTGTCGGTGGACACGGTCCTCGCGGAGCGACTGGACACCGACCAGGGCGAGACCGCCTCCTGGAAGGAGATCGAGGTCGAGCTGGCGGACGGCACCGACCCCGGCCTCCTCGACGCGGTCGAGAAACGCCTGAAGAAGGCCGGTGTACGGCCCTCCACCTCACCGTCGAAGCTGGCCAGAGCGCTGGACGAGACGACACCCGAGCCCAGCCGGGTCCGGCCGGAGCCCCTGGGCGAGACCACCGCGGGCGCCAGCGTCCTCGCGTACGTACGGGAGCAGATCGAGGCCATCGTCCGGTTCGACCCCGCCGTCCGCCGCGACCTGCCCGACGCCGTCCACAAGATGCGCGTCGCCACCCGACGGCTCCGCAGCGCCTTCAAGACGTACCGCGGAGTCCTCGACCGAACGGTCACGGACCCCATCGGCGACGAGCTCAAATGGCTGGCGGGAGAGCTCGGCGTGGCCCGCGACCAGGAGGTCCTCGCCGCCCACCTGAGCCGCCGGATCGACGACCTCCCCGACACCCTGCTCCTCGGCCCCGTCCGCGCCCGCCTGCAGGTCTGGGACGCCTCGCGGCGCGCCGACGCCCGGCGCGCGGTCCTCGACGCCCTGGAGTCCGACCGCCACCTGGCGCTCCTCAAGACCCTCGACCGGCTCCTCACCGACCCGCCGCTGCGCAAGGCCGCCCACCGGGACGCACCGCCCGTCGTCGCCAAGGCGGTCCTGAAGGACTACGACCGTCTCGCCGGCCGCGTCGACCGCGCCCTCACCCTCACCCCGGGGCCCGAGCGCGACCTCGCCCTGCACGCGGCCCGCAAGGCCGCCAAGCGTGCTCGCTACGCCGCCGAGGCCGCCGTGCCGACGCTCGGCAAGCCCGCCAAGCGCTTCGCCAGACACCTCAAGGCCGTCCAGTCGGTCCTCGGCGACCACCAGGACAGCGTCGTCGCCCGCGAGACGCTGCGCACCCTCGCGATCCAGGCCCACGCGGCGGGGGAGTCCGCCTTCACCTGGGGACTCCTGCACGGCCAGGAGGAAGCCCTCGGCGCGGACCGGGAACGCGCCTTCCCCGAGGTCTGGGAGCGGGCCTCGGCCCCGAAAAGCAGGGCGGCACTCACCCACTGAGCACCGGGTACGCTTGAGAGTCGCCCCCTGCCAGCTCACGAAGGTTCGAGATGTCTGCTGCCGAGTCTGTCTTCCCGCAGCTCGAAGCCCTGCTCCCGCACGTGCAGAAGCCGATTCAGTACGTCGGTGGAGAGCTGAACTCCACGGTCAAGCCGTGGGAGTCCGCCGATGTCCGCTGGGCGCTCATGTACCCGGACGCGTACGAGGTCGGTCTGCCGAACCAGGGCGTCATGATCCTCTACGAGGTATTGAACGAGCGGGAGGGCGTCCTCGCCGAACGCACCTACAGCGTCTGGCCGGACCTCGAAGAGCTGATGCGCGAGCACGGCGTCCCCCAGTTCACCGTGGACAGCCACCGCCCCGTCGGCGCCTTCGACGTCTTCGGCCTGAGCTTCTCCACCGAGCTGGGCTACACCAACATGCTCACCGCCCTCGACCTCGCGGGCATCCCGCTGGAGTCGAAGGACCGGACCGTCGACCACCCGATCGTGCTCGCGGGCGGCCACGCGGCCTTCAACCCCGAGCCGATCGCGGACTTCATCGACGCGGCGATCATCGGCGACGGCGAGCAGGCCGTCCTCGACATGACCGAGATCATCCGTGCCTGGAAGGCCGAGGGCCGCCCCGGCGGCCGCGAGGAGGTCCTCCTCCGCCTCGCCAAGACGGGCTCGGTCTACATCCCGGGCTTCTACGACGTCGAGTACCTGCCCGACGGCCGCATCGCCCGTGTCGTACCCAACCGCTCCGGCGTTCCGTGGCGCGTGTCCAAGCACACCGTCATGGACCTCGACGAGTGGCCCTACCCCAAGCAGCCGCTGGTCCCGCTCGCCGAGACCGTCCACGAGCGGATGTCCGTCGAGATCTTCCGCGGCTGCACCCGCGGCTGCCGTTTCTGTCAGGCCGGCATGATCACGCGCCCCGTGCGGGAGCGAAGCATCACCGGCATCGGCGAGATGGTCGAGAAGGGTCTCAAGGCGACCGGCTTCGAAGAGGTCGGCCTGCTCTCGCTGTCCTCCGCGGACCACACCGAGATCGGCGACATCGCCAAGGGCCTGGCCGACCGGTACGAAGAGGACAAGATCGGTCTGTCCCTCCCCTCGACCCGCGTCGACGCCTTCAACGTCGACCTCGCCAACGAGCTGACCAGGAACGGGCGTCGCTCCGGTCTCACCTTCGCCCCCGAGGGCGGCTCCGAGCGCATGCGCAAGGTCATCAACAAGATGGTCTCGGAGGAGGACCTGATCCGGACCGTCTCCACGGCGTACGGCAACGGCTGGCGCCAGGTGAAGCTGTACTTCATGTGCGGCCTGCCGACCGAGACGGACGAGGACGTCCTCCAGATCGGCGACATGGCGGTCAAGGTCATCGCCGAGGGCCGCAAGGTCTCCGGCCAGAACGACATCCGCTGCACGGTGTCGATCGGCGGCTTCGTGCCCAAGCCGCACACGCCGTTCCAGTGGGCGCCGCAGCTCTCCGCCGAGGAGACCGACGCGCGCCTGGAGAAGCTCCGCGACAAGATCCGCGGTGACAAGAAGTACGGCCGCTCGATCGGCTTCCGCTACCACGACGGCAAGCCCGGCATCGTCGAGGGCCTCCTCTCGCGCGGCGACCGCCGCGTCGGCGCGGTCATCCGCGCGGTGTACGAGGACGGCGGCCGCTTCGACGGCTGGCGCGAGCACTTCTCGTACGACCGCTGGATGGCGTGCGCCGAGAAGACCCTGCCGTCCATGGGCGTCGACGTCGACTGGTACACCACGCGCGAGCGCACCTACGAGGAGGTCCTGCCCTGGGACCACCTGGACTCCGGTCTCGACAAGGACTGGCTCTGGGAGGACTGGCAGGACGCGCTGGACGAGACCGAGGTCGAGGACTGCCGCTGGACGCCGTGCTTCGACTGCGGCGTCTGCCCCGCCATGCAGACCGAGATCCAGGTCGGTCCGACGGGCAAGAAGCTGCTGCCGCTGTCGGTCGTCAAGTAGCGCGTTCGGTAACACTCCGACGACGGCCCGGCCAGGGGGAAACCCCCGGCCGGGCCGTCGCGTCATGTTCTGCATGAGCATGGAGAAGTCGCAGCCGCCCCGGCCCGAGGGCTGCCTCACGGCGTTCATCAGAGTGCCGGTCCGGATCGTCGTGCTGGTGGTCGTCGTGCCTGTCCGGATGGTCTGGGACGTGCTGTGCGTCTGCGGCCGGTTCGTCGAGCGGGTGCTGCTGCGGCCGCTGGGGCGAGGGCTCGGCCGGCTCGGCCGGCAGCTGGCCGTCCCGCTGATCTGGCTGGGCCGGAACGTGCTGGCGCCGCTCTTCCGAGGACTGGCCGTCGGCGCCGGGTGGGTGGGCCGGGCCGTGTTCGTGTGGCCGTGGGTGGGGCTGTGGCGGTACCTGGTGGTGCCGGTCGTCCGGTACGGGATCGCCGTCCCCGTCCTCTGGGCGTACCGCTGGATCCTCACCCCGATCGGCCGGGCGCTCACCTTCCTGGCCGACGCCCTGTGGCGGTACGGCGTCCTGCCGGTGGCCCGCTACGGCTTCGTGATCCCCGCCCTCTGGCTGTACGGCACCGTGCTCGCGCCGCTCGGGCGTGGTCTGGCGTGGGTGTTCACCGGTCTCGGGCGTGGTCTGGCGTGGGTGGGCCGGGCCGTGTTCGTGTGGCCGTGGGTGGGGCTCTGGCGGTACGTCGTCGTGCCGGTCGTCCGGTACGGGCTGGTGGCACCGGTCCGCTGGCTGTGGCGGCGGGCGATCGTCCCCGTCTGCCGGGAGATCGGCGACGCCTTCCAGGTCTGCTGGCGGATCGCCGGTTTCGTCTCCCGGGCCGTCGGGCGGGCGCTCAAGTGGGTGGCCTGGCAGCTGCTCGGCCGGCCCGCCGTCCGGGTCTACCGAAGCGTGTGCACCCCCGTCGGGCACTGGGTCCGCGACCAGGTCTGGGCCCCGGCCCGGATGGCCGCCCTCGAAGCCGGGCGCGCCGCCCGCGCCGCCCTCGCCTCCGCCCGCGCCACCGTGCGACAGGCCAGGCGGGACGCCTGGCACGCCCTGGTCGGCGGAGCCCGGCCGACCGAGCCTGGGGAACCGGTGGCGGCCTCTACGCGTACTCTGGGTAGTACAACAACCGCCTCCGGCGCGGCGCCCGCACCCGAGATCTCCCCGTTCAGGCGGGGGTGAGCCGGTCGGGACCCCCAGGGGCGACCCGCATTTCGTGGGCGGTGCGCCACCCGCGTCCGCCCCGCACCGAGGAGAAGAACCACTGGGCAAGCGACAGCCCGAAGGCCCGCCGCCCGCACCGGCGGTGCAGCGCATCCGACTGCGCTACACCAAGCGCGGCCGCCTCCGGTTCACCAGCCACCGTGACTTCCAGCGTGCGTTCGAGCGTGCGCTGCGCCGAGCCGACGTGCCCATGGCGTACTCGGCCGGCTTCACCCCGCACCCCAAGGTGTCGTACGCCAACGCCGCCCCCACGGGTACGGGATCCGAGGCCGAGTACCTGGAGATCGCCCTCACCGAGACGCGGGATCCGGAGACGCTGCGGGTCCTGCTCGACGAGTCGCTCCCGGCCGGCCTCGACATCACCGATGCCGTCGAGGCCCGGACCTCCGGGCTCGCCGACCGGCTCACCGCCTCCGTGTGGGAGCTGCGGCTCGACGGCGTCACCGTCGAGGAGGCGCGGAAGGCCGTCGAGGCCTTCCTCGCCGCCGAGACCGTGGAAGTGAAGCGCAAGACCAAGAACGGCATCCGCACCTTCGACGCCCGTTCCGCCGTCGCCGACCTCGTCGCCGACCGTCCACAGGCACGATCCGAGGCTGATAGGCCGCTGGACAATGCCTGTGCGATACTGCGGCTGGTTGTTCGGCACGTGACACCTGCCGTACGACCCGACGACGTCCTGTCCGGTCTCCGAGCTGTGGCCGACCTGGCGCCGCCGGTCCCCGCTGCGGTGACCAGGCTGGCGCAGGGGCTCTTCGACGAGGAGTCCGGCACGGTGACCGACCCGCTCGCGCCCGACCGCGAGGCAGTCACGGCCGCTCCACCCACGGCCGCCGCGACCGCCTCAGCGACGGCGCCGGGTGCCGGTACCGCGTAGGGAGCGGTCGTTGTAGCGCAGCCCTGGCACTCGGGAGCCACCTGGGTCGGGCAGCGCACTGACCAGAAGACTTTCGCCAGGCCGTACGCACAGGGCGTACGGAACCGGCGAGCCAGACATCAGCTCCCGTGCGGCGCCCGCGCCCCGGACGGCGGCACCGCGCATCTCGCGCGATCGTGCCGCCGGACCGGAACAAGGCGCGGCGCCCGGGAGCGTGACGGGAGAACCCCGCATGCTCGAGCCGAACGAAGAGAACAACAACGCACCTGGTGACAAGCTGCCGCCGCGCCGCAGGCGCCGCGCAGCCTCCCGCCCGGCCGGCCCCCCGGTCGCCGCGGACACCGCCGCCGAGGTCGTCGTGGAGACACCCGTCGCGGAGGCGCCCGTAGAGGCCGCTCCGGCGGAGGAGCCGGCCGCGCCCGCGCCGCGTACTCGTCGTCGTGCGACTCGCAAGGCCACGTCGCCCGAGGCGCCCGCCGAGCAGGCTGTGGAGGCCCCGGCCGTGGAGGCGCCTGTCGAGGCCGCTCCGGCGGAGGAGCCGGCCGCGCCCGCGCCGCGTACTCGTCGTCGTGCGACTCGCAAGGCCACGTCGCCCGAGGCGCCCGCCGAGCAGGTCGTGGAGGCCCCGGCCGTGGAGGCGCCTGTCGAGGCGGCTCCCGCCGAGGAGCCGGCCGCGCCCGCGCCGCGTACCCGTCGTCGTGCGACCCGCAAGGCCACCTCGCCCGAGGCCGCTCCGGCCGGTGAGAGCCTGCCGGAGGAGACCGTCGCGCAGATCACCGCCGGTGAGAACGAGCCCGAGGTCGCCGCCGCGGAGAAGGCCGCCACCCGCGGCCGTACCCGCCGCCGCGCCACCTCGCCGCAGTTCACCTCCGAGCCGACCGCCGCCCCCGTGGCTCCGGCCGCCGAGGAGGCGCCCCGCGGCCGCCGCGCCGCGCGCCCCGCCGTCGCCGTCTTCCAGGCCCCGGTCTTCACCGAGCCCATGTTCCAGACCCCGGAGACCGCGGCCGCCGCCGCTGCCGCCGAGGCCGCGGACCAGGAGGAGGAAGAGGAGACCACCGAGACGGTCGAGGCCGTCCGGGCCGCTGAGCCGGCCGAGCCCGCCGAGCGTCCCGAGCCCGCCGGCCGTCGCCGCCGTCGTCGTCGTGGCGAGCCCGCCGAGCCCGTCGCCGTCGAGCCCGTCCCGGCCACCGTGGCCGACGAGCCCGAGGTCGAGGCGGAGGAGCCCGAGACGGAGGCCGTGGAGGCCGAGGAGTCCGACGAGTACGAGGACCGCCCCTCCCGCCGCCGTCGTCGTGGCGGCCGTCGCCGTCGCCGCGGTGAGCTCACCGAGGCGGAGGAGGGCGAGGAGGCCGAGGAGGCCGAGGAGCCCCGCGCCGAGGACGAGGAGTCCGAGGAGGAGGGGGACGAGTCCGACGAGTACGAGGGCGGCACCCCGTCCGCCGCCGGCACCAGCAGCTCCCGCCGCCGTCGCCGCCGTCGCCGCCGCAGCGGTGACGCCTCCACCGACACCGAGCCGGGCGAGGAGGACGGCGTCCGTACGGTCGTCAAGGTCCGCGAGCCGCGCCCGGCCCGTGAGAAGGCCGAGCCGTCCGACGAGGTGCAGTCCATCAAGGGCTCCACGCGTCTGGAGGCGAAGAAGCAGCGGCGCCGCGAGGGCCGCGAGCAGGGCCGTCGTCGTGTGCCGATCATCACCGAGGCGGAGTTCCTGGCGCGCCGCGAGGCCGTCGAGCGCGTGATGGTCGTCCGCCAGAACGGCGAGCGCACCCAGATCGGCGTCCTGGAAGACAACGTGCTCGTCGAGCACTACGTCAACAAGGAGCAGGCCACCTCGTACGTCGGCAACGTCTACCTGGGCAAGGTCCAGAACGTCCTGCCGTCGATGGAGGCCGCCTTCGTCGACATCGGCAAGGGCCGCAACGCCGTCCTGTACGCCGGTGAGGTCAACTTCGAGGCGCTCGGCATGGCCAACGGGCCGCGCCGCATCGAGACCGCGCTCAAGTCCGGCCAGTCCGTCCTCGTCCAGGTGACGAAGGACCCGATCGGTCACAAGGGCGCGCGCCTCACCAGCCAGGTCTCCCTGCCGGGCCGCTACCTCGTGTACGTCCCCGAGGGCTCGATGACCGGCATCAGCCGCAAGCTCCCGGACACCGAGCGGGCCCGTCTGAAGACCATCCTCAAGAAGATCGTCCCCGAGGACGCGGGCGTCATCGTGCGCACCGCCGCCGAGGGCGCGAGCGAGGACGAGCTGCGCCGTGACGTCGAGCGTCTGCAGGCGCAGTGGGAGGAGATCCAGAAGAGGGCGAAGAACGGCAACGCGCCGACCCTTCTCTACGGCGAGCCGGACATGACCGTCCGTGTCGTCCGCGACATCTTCAACGAGGACTTCTCGAAGGTGATCGTCAGTGGCGACGACGCGTGGGAGACCATCCACGGGTACGTCTCCCATGTCGCGCCGGACCTGGCCGACCGCCTGTCCAAGTGGACGAGCGAGGTCGACGTCTTCGCGACGTACCGGATCGACGAGCAGCTGATGAAGGCGCTGGACCGCAAGGTCTGGCTGCCGAGCGGTGGCTCGCTGGTGATCGACAAGACCGAGGCGATGATCGTCGTCGACGTCAACACCGGCAAGTTCACCGGTCAGGGCGGCAACCTCGAAGAGACCGTCACGAGGAACAACCTCGAGGCGGCCGAGGAGATCGTGCGCCAGCTGCGCCTGCGCGACCTCGGCGGCATCGTCGTCATCGACTTCATCGACATGGTCCTGGAGTCCAACCGCGACCTGGTGCTGCGCCGCCTCCTGGAGTGCCTGGGCCGGGACCGGACCAAGCACCAGGTGGCCGAGGTCACCTCGCTGGGCCTGGTCCAGATGACCCGCAAGCGGGTCGGCCAGGGCCTCCTGGAGTCGTTCTCCGAGACCTGTGTCCACTGCAACGGCCGCGGTGTGATCGTGCACATGGAGCAGCCGACCGCGCCGGGTGGCGGCGGTGGCGGCAAGCGCGCCAAGAAGCGTGGCCGCGGCGGCGTCGAGCCGCACGAGCACGAGCACATCGAGGCGGTCGAGCCGGCCGAGGCCGAGACCGTCGAGACGGAGGCCGAGCTGGCCGCCGAGGTCGCCGCTCCGGTCGCGGTGGAGGAGCCCTTCCGTCCGGACGAGGAGCTGTACAGCAGCGCCGCCGAGGCCGAGGCCGCCGCGACGCGCGGCCGTGGCCGTCGCCGGGCGACCCGCAAGGTCTCCGCGCCCGCCGGCCCGCCGGTCGTCGAGCCGCAGCCGGTCGTCGAGCCCGAGCCGGTCGTGGAGGCCGCGCCCGAGCCGGTCGTCGAGCCCGAGCCGGTCGTGGAGGCCGCGCCCGAGCCGGTCGTCGAGGAGGCCCCCGTGGCCGCCCCGCCGAGGGCCCGCCGCCGTGCCACCCGCAAGGCGACGGCCCCGGCCGGTTCGCCTGCCCCGGCGCCCGTCGTGGAGCCCGAGCCGGTCGTGGTGACCGCGCCCGAGCCGGTCGTGGAGCCCGAGCCGGTCGTGGAGGCCGCGCCCGAGCCGGTAGTCGAGGAGGCCCCCGTGGGCGCCCCGCCGAGGGCCCGCCGCCGTGTGGTCCGCAAGGTCACCGCTCCCGCCGGTTCCCCGGCCGGTGCCGAGGAGGCCGCCGTCGTGGTGGTCGAGACCCCGGTCGCCGCCGAGCCCGCGAGCGAGGTGTCCGAGGCGGCGTCCGAGGCCGAGGCAGCCGCCCCGGCCAAGAAGACGGCCCGCAAGACGGCCAAGAAGGCCACCGCCAAGAAGGCCGCCACCAAGAAGACGGCGGCTGCCAAGAAGACGGCGGCGAAGAAGACCACGACCGCCAAGAAGGCTGCCAAGAAGACCGCGGCCCCCGCGCAGGACTGACGGGGCACCGACGCAGCCGGCCCGTGTGGGCCGTCCTCGCCCGAGGACGGCCCACACGGTTTTGACACGAGATTCGGAAAACAGGAACCAGCCCGATGAACAACATCCCCACCACGCGTGTCCGCAAGGCGGTCATCCCCGCCGCCGGTCTGGGCACGAGGTTCTTGCCGGCGACGAAGGCCACTCCCAAGGAGATGCTGCCCGTCGTCGACAAGCCCGCCATCCAGTACGTGGTGGAGGAGGCGGTGTCGGCGGGACTGCCGGACGTCCTCATGGTGACGGGGCGCAACAAGCGCCCTCTCGAGGACCACTTCGACCGGAACCACGAACTGGAGTCCGCCCTCACCCGCAAGGGTGACGAGGAGCGGCTGGCGAAGGTGCAGGAGTCGAGCGAGCTCGCCACCATGCACTACGTCAGGCAGGGCGACCCCCGCGGCCTCGGCCACGCGGTGCTCTGCGCGGCCCCGCACGTCGGCGACGAGCCGTTCGCCGTCCTCCTCGGCGACGACCTGATCGACCCCCGTGACCCGCTGCTCGCCCGGATGCTGGATGTCCTGACGCAGCGCGGCGGCAGCGTCATCGCGCTGATGGAGGTGGACCCGGCGCAGATCCATCTGTACGGGTGCGCCGCCGTCGAGCCGACCGAGGACGCCGACGTCGTACGGATCACCGGCCTGGTGGAGAAGCCGGACCCGGCCGAGGCGCCGAGCAGCTACGCCGTCATCGGCCGCTACGTCCTCGACCCGGCCGTCTTCGGCGTGCTGCGCGAGACCGAGCCGGGCCGCGGCGGGGAGATCCAGCTCACCGACGCCCTGCAGACGCTGGCGCGGGACGAGGCCGTGGGCGGTCCCGTGCACGGTGTCGTCTTCAAGGGGCGCCGCTACGACACGGGCGACCGCGGCGACTATCTGCGGGCGATCGTGCGTCTCGCGTGCGAGCGCGAGGACCTGGGTCCCGAGTTCCGCGCCTGGCTGCGCGCTTTCGTCGCGGAGACCGCCGAAGCGTGACGGCCGACTGGGTGGTCCGCTGAATTTGACCCCCCGCGGCACCGGCCCGTAACCTTGACCGTCGGCGTGTCGTATGGCACGCCACCCCCCTGAGCACCCTCCTCCCGGTCTGCCGGGAGAGGCCGCTCGTCCACTTCCGGATCACCGCGGGCCTCGCCCGTGTGAGCGGCTGGCATCAGGGGTCCGTTCCCGAGTGAGAGAGAGATCCGCGTGTACGCCATCGTGCGCAGCGGTGGTCGCCAGCACAAGGTTGCTGTCGGCGACATCGTTGAGGTTGACAAGATTTCCACTGCCAAGGTTGGCGACACGGTCGAGCTCTCGACCCTGCTCGTTGTCGACGGCGACGCCGTGACCAGCGACCCGTGGGTCCTGGCCGGTATCAAGGTCACGGCCGAGGTCGTGGACCACCACAAGGGCGCGAAGATCGACATCCTTCGCTACAAGAACAAGACCGGCTACCGCCGTCGCCAGGGCCACCGCCAGCAGTACACGGCGATCAAGGTCACCGGCATCCCCACGGCTGCGAAGTAAGGGACTGAGGAGAGATGGCACACAAGAAGGGCGCATCGTCCACTCGGAACGGTCGCGACTCCAACGCTCAGCGGCTCGGCGTGAAGCGCTTCGGCGGTCAGGTCGTCAGCGCCGGTGAGATCCTGGTCCGCCAGCGTGGCACCCACTTCCACCCGGGCTCGGGCGTCGGCCGCGGCGGCGACGACACGCTGTTCGCGCTGGACGCCGGTGCGGTGCAGTTCGGCACCCACCGTGGCCGCAAGGTCGTGAACATCGTTCCGGTCGCCTGATCGGTTCTTTTGCGGAGGCGGACCTCACTTCCCGTAACGGGAAGCGGGTCCGCCTTTCGCGTGTTACTAGATAGACATTCCGCACGTAATTAGATGGAGGCACAACCATGACCACCTTCGTGGACCGCGTCGAACTGCATGTCGCCGCGGGTAACGGAGGCCACGGCTGCGCCTCCGTCCACCGGGAGAAGTTCAAGCCGCTCGGCGGCCCCGACGGCGGCAACGGCGGCCGTGGCGGCGATGTGATCCTGGTCGTCGACCAGGCCGTCACCACGCTCCTCGAGTACCACCACTCGCCGCACCGCAAGGCGACCAACGGTCAGCCCGGCGCAGGCGACCACCGCTCCGGCAAGGACGGCCAGGACCTCGTCCTGACCGTGCCCGACGGCACCGTCGTCCTCGACAAGCAGGGCAACGTGCTCGCCGACCTCGTCGGGCAGGGCACCACCTTCATCGCGGGCCAGGGCGGCCGCGGCGGCCTCGGCAACGCCGCGCTGTCCTCCGCCCGCCGCAAGGCCCCCGGCTTCGCGCTCCTCGGCGAGCCCGGCGAGGCGCGGGACATCGTCCTGGAGCTGAAGACCGTCGCCGACGTGGCGCTGGTGGGCTACCCGAGCGCGGGCAAGTCCTCGCTCATCTCCGTCCTGTCGGCCGCCAAGCCGAAGATCGCGGACTACCCCTTCACCACGCTCGTCCCGAACCTGGGCGTCGTCACCGCCGGCTCGACCGTGTACACGATCGCCGACGTGCCGGGCCTGATCCCGGGCGCCAGCCAGGGCCGCGGCCTGGGCCTGGAGTTCCTGCGCCATGTGGAGCGCTGCTCGGTCCTCGTGCACGTCCTGGACACGGCGACGCTGGAGTCCGACCGCGACCCGGTCTCCGACCTCGACGTGATCGAGGAGGAGCTCAAGCAGTACGGCGGGCTCGACGACCGCCCCCGGATCGTCGTCCTCAACAAGATCGACATCCCGGACGGCCAGGACCTCGCGGACATGATCCGCCCGGACCTGGAGGCGCGCGGCTACCAGGTCTTCGAGGCCTCGGCCGTGGCCCGCACGGGCCTGAAGGAGCTGTCCTTCGCGCTGGCCGACATCGTCGCCAAGGCGCGTGCGGCCAAGCCGAAGGAGGAGGCGACCCGGATCGTCATCCGCCCGAAGGCGGTCGACGACACGGGCTTCACGGTCACGTACGACGCGGACGAGGACGTCTACCGCGTGCGCGGCGAGAAGCCGGAGCGCTGGGTCCGCCAGACCGACTTCAACAACGACGAGGCCGTCGGCTACCTGGCCGACCGCCTCAACCGCCTCGGCGTCGAGGACGCCCTGATGAAGGCGGGCGCCCGCGCGGGCGACGGCGTCGCGATCGGCTCCGACGAGAACGCGGTCGTCTTCGACTGGGAGCCCACGATGATGGCCGGCGCCGAGATGCTCGGCCGCCGTGGCGAGGACCACCGCCTCGAGGCCCCGCGCCCGGCGGCGCAGCGCCGCCGGGACCGGGACGCGGAGCGGGACGAGGCGCAGCGGGAGTTCGACGACTTCAACCCGTTCTAGGCTCCGTCGGCGCCGCGCCGGGAGTGACGAAAGGGCCCGGCCGCCCCCTTCGGGGAGCGGCCGGGCCCTTTCGGGTGGGCCGGGACGGTCAGTGGACCCGTTCGGGTTCCGGTTCCGGGTCGCGCTGGGAGTTCGGGGTCGACGTCGACGGGTTCTGGGTGCCCTGCTTGCCGAAGCGGGGCTTCGCGCCGATCAGGGGGAGCGCCAGGATGCCGATGAACATCGGGGCGAACATGTACCGCGCCAGCGGAGCGGGGTTCGCCGCCACCACCGTCAGCTGGAGCGCCAACGGAATCGCCAGCAGCGCGAGCGGTGTCCACGTCCGGTTCCGGCGGGAGAACGCCAGCACGACCGCGTACGCCGCGTAGCACCAGAACGCGCCACGGAACAGCAGCCACTGCAGCTGCGGCGTCTTGCTGGCCATCCAGGTGAAGTACGCCACGTCGTTCAGCTGCTCCGACAGCGGACGGATCTTCAGCAGCGGCCGGTACGGGCTGTCCCGCACCTCCTCGTTCCAGTCCGCCCAGCCGAACAGGTTCTTCGGCACGGCCGGCGGGCTGATGAGCGTGTGCCCCATCAGCTCCTTCGGGCCCGGGAACGGGGACCACGCGATGTGCGAGCGGCACAGCCGGGCCGAGATCATCTGGTCCGGCGTGCGCTTCATGACCCGCACCCACAGGTCGATCAGCTCGCTGTTGAGCTTCTCGGCCGTCTTGCGGTCCATGGGCTTCTTCATCGCCCAGTCGGCGTTGTAGCAGTTCGCCGCCCGCCCGCTCCAGTGGTCCATCGGCGCGACCTTCGCCATCAGGTCCTTGTCGGCCTTGGTGAACGTGTACGGCACGTTGCCGTAGACCACCGCGATGTCCGCGTAGTTCATCGCGTACACCTGGTCCTTGGTCGGCGTCTGCACGCCCAGGGCCGGGTAGATCACCGTGTTGAGCACCGCGGCGATCACCACCGGCACCACGGTCGCGAACAGCAGCCAGCGCCGCATCTTCGGCAGGACGAGCAGCAGCACCGGGACCGCGATGACGGCGACGAGGAGACCGTTGTTCCGGAAGATCCCCATGCACAGGAAGCCGAGGAACAGGATCGCGATCTCGTTGCGGAACGCCTTGTCGCGGACGGCCTGTTCGCCCCGGAGCCGCCGTGCCGCCAGCCGGCCCGCCGCGCCGAAGGCGAGGATGCCGCCGATGGCGAAGGGCACGTCCTTCCACACGAACACGGTGAAGACACCGATCGAGGGCAGCACCGCGCACGCGATCGCGGCGGGCGCGCTCCACTTGCCCCGCACCCCGAACTGACGCAGCGTCACCGTCACATAGGCGAGGGACGCGGCCATCGCCACGGTCTGCAGGAACGTGAGCGCGGCGAGGTCACCGGTGAGTTGGAGCGAGAGCCACACCAGGCTGTCGTAGGCCACCGAGTGGTTCGACATCCAGTGGCCGGTGGTGACGTGCCAGACGTACGAGATGGAGTCGTAGCTCATCCCGCCCGGGTAGAAGGCGGCCCACCAGACCAGGAAGATCACCTGGGTGGTGGCGTATACCGCGAGGGGCAGCCGCCGCTGAGCCGGGATCCGTTCCAGCCGCTCGCTGACGTAGGGAATGGTCGGCAATCTCAACGCTGCTCCGCGGGGTCGAGGGACGGTCGGTCGGGGTATGCCAGCTCCAGCATCCGCCGGATCACGCGCTCGGAGGCGTGGCCGTCGTCGAGGTCGCAGAAGACATCGCGGAACTCACGGTACGCCTCGGTGTATCCGGCGCTGATCCGCTTGATGTCGCTCAATGCCTCGATCAGTTCGTCCGACGTCTGCAGCAGCGGGCCGGGAGCCCGCTTCTCGAAGTCGAAGTAGAAGCCGCGGAGCTGGTCGCGGTAGTACTCGAGGTCGTACGTGAAGAAGAGCATGGGCCGCCCGGTGTTCGCGAAGTCGAACATCAGGGAGGAGTAGTCCGTGATCAGCACATCGGTGATCAGGAACAGCTCGGCGATGTCGGGGTAGCTGGAGACGTCCCAGACGAAGCCGTCGCCCGCGCCGGGCACGGCGTCGACGATGTTCGAGTGCTTACGGACCAGCAGGACGTGGTCCTCACCGAGGCGTGCCGCGGCCTTCTCGATGTCGAGCCGCAGATCGAACTTGTAGTTGCCCGCCTGGTAGAACTGGTCGTCCCGCCAGGTCGGCGCGTACAGCACGACCTTCTTGTCGTCCGGCAGGCCGATGCGCTCGCGCACGGTGCGCGCCAGGTCCTCGGTCTTCTCGGACAGCAGGACGTCGTTGCGCGGGTAGCCGGACTCCAGGATCTCCCCGTCGTACTGGAACGCCCGCTTCATGATCGGCGTCGAGAAACGGTTGGGGGAGACGAGGAAGCTCCAGCTCGGCGTCTCCTCGGCGACCTTGGACAGGTACTTGCGGTCCGCGAACTGCACGCTGTCTATGTCGTGACCGATCCGCTTGAGCGGGGTGCCGTGCCAGGTCTGCACGATCACCTGGCCCTCGCGGCGCCGGATCCAGTGCGGCAGGTGGGTGTTGGTGACGATGAAGCGGCTGCGACCCAGGGCCTCGTACCACTCGCGGCTCCACCGGCGGATGACCTTGACGCCCTCCGGGATGTCCGCCCGCCGGTCCTCCACGACCCACACGTGCTCCAGGTCCGAGCCCTGACGCAGCAGCTCCTCGTAGACCGCGCGCGGCGAGTCGGAGAACTGGCGGCCGGAAAAGGAGGCGTACAGCACGGTGTCGCGCAGGGGCGCGGTGCGGGCCTCGGCGTACAGCTTGGTCCGCAGCTGGCGCTGGCGGTACCAGCCGAACTCCTCGGTGCCGAGGTCGGGGGCGGCCTCGACGAGCAGCCGGTCGTAGAACCGGTGGGTGAGGGCGTAGTCGCGGCCGCGGGCCGTGAAGCCGACCGGCAGGTCCGGCATGGACGTCGGGACGACCCGGAGGGGCACCTCGAGGCGGCTCTCGGTGGTACGGGCGAAGAAGTACCACCGGCCCTGGCGCAGCGGGACCTCGGTGATCCCGGCGGGCACAGGCAGGAAGTCGGCCCGGAAGGTGCCGTCCTCGACGGTGGCCGGGTGGGCGTGCTCCTCCGCGTGGCGGCTGTGGCGCATCACCAGTTCGACCGGCTCGTCGACCGTGGCGGGCACGGAGCCCTCAAGGAGTATCCGTCCCTCGGGGGTGACGGTGATGCCGCTGATCATGGGCTGGACCGGCTGGGTGCGCAGCACGAGCCGGCCGACGCCGTCGTTGGTCACCGCGATCGCCCTGGCGCCCCACGGGGCGGAGGCGTCGGCGGTGAGCGGGTGCTGGCGGCCGAGGTCGCCGTGCTTGTCGTCCACCGCGACCGGGAACTTGCGGCCGGCGATCAGCAGCTCGGCGGTCCACTTGTCGGTGACCTCGGGGTTGTCCGAGTCGCGCCCCTCGACGTCCAGGTCCGCGAGCGGAACCCGTACGGAGAACTCCTGGGCGCCCGAGGCGGAGGCCGTTCGGTTCACCGCGTACTCGTTCCGGGCGCCGGAGGTCGCGTGCGTCAGGCGCAGCCTGGCGGTCGCGCCGCCCGCCGCGGCCTCGTGGCCGAGGACTCCGGTCAGTTCGATCGCGCCGTCCACGGCACGGTGGCCGGTCAGCCGGGCACGCACCCGGTCGACGCGGACGTACAGGTGGCTGTCGACGACGTACGGCACGACCCGGACGTCGTCCTCCACCCAGTGCTGGGCGGGACTCTCGGCGCTGCCGCTCTCACCGGCCTTGAGGCGCGTACGGCGTATCACGCCCTGCTGCACGGTGGCGACCGTCAGCCGCCAGACGCCGTCGCGCCAGCCGCCCCGGCCCTTGAGCTTGGCGGGGTCGAGGTCGAGGGCGAAGCCGGACCAGTCGTAGTTGTGCAGCGACTGCCCCGAGGTCTGGGTGGCCTTGGGTGCCTGCGTCCGGGTGGGGCGGACCAGGACCGTGCGCCGGCTGCCGGTCTCGCGCAGCATGAGCACGCGCAGCGCCGGCTTGGGCTTCTCGGCCGACAGGTTACGGATGTAGGCGTGGCCGTCGATGTGCAGGCGGCCGCCGCGCCAGTTCACCTCTTCGACCCGGGCCCGCGCCGAGAAGTCGGAGTCGACCCGGAGGACCTGGCGCGGAACCTCGCCCTTGGCCCGGTCTATGACCGGATAGTCGGCGAAGTGGCGCAGGCCCTGGCGGGTCACCGGGACCGCGCGGCCGGTCTCCCGCTCGAAGGCGAGCAGGTCGAGGAGTTCGTCCAGGCGTCCCTGGGAGATCAGATGGCACTTCAGCCGCAGGGAGACCGTGAGACGGGGCATGATCCGGGGGTCGACGCGGCTGAGGAAGTCGGCGGCCCCGGTCATGAACAGCGTGCGGAACTCGTCCCCGGCCTCGTCGAGGACGCCCATGAACAGGGGCAGCTCGTCGCTGATGAAGATCTCGTCGTACCAGCGCTTGTGCTCGGCGTACGCCTCGCCGGGCTGGGAGGCGAGGAAGCGGCTGACGGAGTCGCACGAGCGGATGCGGTCGCGGACGTTGACCGGCTCCGTGCGGCGCTGGGTGATCGACGGGGCGCCGCCGGTCCGCTGGCGCCACAGGTAGATCGGCTCCCCGAGGACGTCGACCGAGGAGGCCCGGAAGTGGGCCGGGAGGGTGACCGGGGCGTCCTCGTAGAGGATGCCGGGGAACTCGAAGGCGTGACGGTCCCAGAACGACCGGCGGAAGACCTTGTTCCAGGCGGTGCGGTCGTAGACGAGAGCCTTGTCACGGGTGATGTGCGTCCGCGTGCGGTCCTTGCCCAGACGCTTCTCGTGCAGCGGCGAGGGAAGGACCTCGCCGGCCTTGAGGAGGTTCACGTTGCCGCTGACGAAATCGGAGCCGGACTCTTCCAGAGCGGCGATGCACCGCTCGTAGGCGTCAGGCAGCACGATGTCGTCGCTGTCGACGAACGCGAGGAACTCCGTACCGTCGGTGAGATGCGCGACACCGGTGTTCCGTGCCGGGCCCAGTCCCTTGTTCTCCTGCTCGACGACACGGATACGCGCGTCCTTCGCCGCCCAGCGTCGTGCGATCGCCAGACTGCCATCGGTGGAGCCGTCGTCGACGACGACGGCTTCCCACTCGGTGAACGTCTGGTCGACGAGCGACTGAAGGCACTCGTCGAGGAAGAGCTCCACGTTGTAAACGGGAACGACTACTGACAGGCGGGGAGGCATTGGGGTACTGCGCCTTTCCTCAAGGTGTTCGTTCGTGACGGCGATGGCCGGGCTCGCCGGACACGGTAGCTCTAGCCTCGTGCACGAGGGCTCGGTCGCTCTGTGGGGAGCGTCACCGGCGGTTCATTGTCCTGGTTCAGGAAGACCTTTCGCACCACACGCTCCGCGGCGAAACCGTCGTCGAACTCACAGAAACGTCTGCGGAACTCCGCCCGCGCCTTCGTGGACGCCTCGTCCGACCAGCGTCCTGAGAGGAAGACGTCGAGGAGGTCTGTCTCGGTTTCCACCACATGGCCCGGAGATTCGACGTGAATGTCGAAGTATGTCCCTCGGGTGGCGCGGTAGACCTCCCAGTCGTTCGCGAAGACGACGATGGGCCGGTCCAGGAGCGCGTAGTCGAACATCAGCGAGGAGTAGTCGGTCAGCAGACAGTCGGCCGCGAGGTACAGCTCTTCGATCGAGGGGTGTCCGCTGACGTCGAGGATGCCGTGCCCGCCCCTCACGCCGCTGCCGTCGGGGACGTGCAGGTGGAAGTAGTGCGCGCGGGACAGCACGGTGAAGCCGTCGCCGAGTTCATGGGCGAACCGCTCCAGGTCCAGCATCGGGCGGGGGCTGCTGTGGTAGTCGCGGTGGGTCGGCGCGTAGAGCACGACCGTCGAGCCGGGGGTGATGCCGAGCTTCTCGCGGGCCCGCGCCCGGTCCTCCTCGGTGGCCCGCACGAGGACGTCGTTGCGCGGATAGCCGTAGTCGAGCGAGGTGTACTCGGCAGGATAGGCGCGGTCCCAGATCGCCGTGGTGAAGCTGTTCGCCGAGACGCTGTAGTCCCAGCGGTCCACCCGCTGCATCAGCGTCTTCATGTTCAGGTCGCCCTTGCCGACCGGGAACTCCGCCAGGTCGACACCCATCCGCTTCAGCGGAGTGCCGTGGTGCGTCTGCAGATGGATCTGACCGGGCCGCTTGACCACCCGGGTGGGGAAGTTCACGTTGTTCACGAAGTACTTGCCACGGGCCATCGCGCGCCAGAAGGCGAAGGACCCCGGGTGGACGACGTTCGTGCCGGGCGGTGGGGTGTTGCGCGAACCGGGCTTGAGGATCCAGGTCGTCTTGATCTTCGGGGCCAGCTCGAGGAGCTTTTGGTGCACCGCCGCCGGGTTGCAGGCGTAGTCGGTGTTCCAGTACGCGGCGAACACGGCGACGTCGTTCTGCACCGGCAGCATGCGCTGCGCGCGGTAGTAGCCGTTGAGGACCATGTTGCGCAGCGGCTTGCGCAGCTTGCGCGGGGCCCTGCGCAGCCTGCGTGCCGACCGGTAGGCGCCGCGGGCGACCTTGCGCAGCGGCACCGGCAGCCGTGCGGCGGCCCTGCGCGCGGCGGACGGGGAGCCCTGCGGCTCCTTGTAGCCGGCGGGGCGGTGGGCGCGTTCGGCTGCCAGGGCCCGGGTGTGGAACTCCTCGCGGGCATCGTCCGGGAGCCGGCCCGGCGAGCGCTCGATCACCCGGAAGTGGGTCATCATCCGCTCGAACAGGGCGCTGTGCCAGCGCTCGAACTCCGGGTGCTCCGTCAGGAAGGAGAAGACCAGCTCGTACTGGTCGAAGACGTCGAAGTGCTTACGGCTCCTGCTGTGCAGGATGCTGCCCTGGCGCCGCTGGCGGTAGTGGACGCAGACCCGGGGGAGGACGGCGATCCGCTCGGCGGCGACCAGGACCGGGTAGGTCCAGGGCGTGTCCTCGTAGTAGCCCGTGGGGTAGGCGAAGCCCCAACGCTCCACGAACTCACGGCGGTACGCCTTGTTCCAGGCGACCTGCAGCAGGCCGAGGAGCTCCGGCTTCTCGTCCAGGGCGAAGGCGCCACGAGGACTTTCGGCCAGCACCGCGGCCTTCGCGTTGGGGGTGATCCGGCCGTCCCAGTGCGTACGGGCGTAGTCGAAGACCAGCAGATCGGGGTCCTCGGTCTGCTCCAGGCGCTGTGCGATCGCCTGCAGGGCGCCGGGCAGCATGGTGTCGTCACTGTCCAGGAACAGCAGGTACGTGCCCTTGGCGCGGGCCATTCCGGCGTTCCTGGCGCGGCCCAGGCCGACGTTGGTCGCCAGCTGGACCGCCACGACCCGCGCGTCCAGCGCCGCGTATTCGTTCATGATCTCGCCGCAGGCGTCGGGCGAGGCGTCGTTGACGGCGATGACCTCGAAGTCCCCGAACGACTGGCTCAGCACGGAGTCGAGGCAGTCCCGCAGATACGCTTCGACGCCGTACGCCGGCACGATGATGCTGAACCGAGGTACCGCCGGCAGGTCTGCTGCTTGAGTGGGAGTCATGTTGCTACCAGAGGGAGTTCAGCGGGGCGGCGGGACCGCGTCCTGCAGCCCCGGGAGGGCGGTCAAGGAGTGGAAGTCAGGGCGTAGCCGAGCAGCCGACGTATCGTGGCCGACTGACGCTGCCGCAGCGCACCGGGAAGCAGGGTCAGCGCGTGGAGTCGCATGGACAGGTGCCGGCGCGCGGCCCGGGCGGCCTTCGGCCAGCCGTGCCGGTCGAGATCCACGGCCACCTCGTTGAAGAACCGCACGGCCTCGCCGAAGCGGGCGCCGGTCACGGCCTCGGCCGAGGAGAGGCTTCCGGAGTGGCGCCGGTAGCGGAACGCCGTCACCGGCTCGACCACCAGCTTCTCCCCGCGCCGGATCAGCTCGATGATCAGAGCCAGGTCCTGGATGACCGAGAGGTCCTCTCGGAAGCTGATCTCCTTGACGGCGTCGGCGCGCCAGGCGATCGAGGGGAAGTACAGCCAGTTGCCACCGAGCAGGTTCGCGGCCAGCGGCTCGCCGGACAGGACCAGACGGCGGCCCTTGTCCTTCGGCGCGTACAGCCGCTTCTTGACCTCGTCGCCCAGCGTGGTGGAGGGGTTGCCGTGCTCGTCGATGACCTCGACGCCCGGCTGGTAGATCGCCGCGTCCGGGACCGCCTCGACGGCGGCGCGGATCGTGGCCACATAGTCGGGCAGCAGCAGGTCGTCGCTGCCGAGCATGGTGAAGTGGGTGGACTCCACAAGCTCCACGCACTTGCGGAAGTTCTTGGTGATGCCGAGGTTCCGCTCGTTGCGCATGTAGCGCACCCGGCTGTCGCCGAGGGAGGCGAACCACTCGGGTACGCCCTCCTCGCGGCCGTCGTCGACGACGGTCAGCCGCCAGTCCTTGTCGGTCTGGTCGAGCACGCTGCGTACGGCGGCCTGGAGCAGACCGGTGTCGCCGTAGTGCGGCAGCATGATGTCGAGCGTCTCCACCGCGTCACTTGCCCTTCCGCGCCGGGCCGAGGGCGGACCGGCGGCTCAGCGCGAGCAGCAGGATCATGCCGATGCGGCCGAGGTAGAGCGTGGCCTTCCAGGGCGACTGACTGGGCGTGCCGGTCGCGCGGGGCCTCATGGCCACCGGGACCTGCTCGATGCGGTAGCCCGCCCGGACGACGGCGATGGTGCTCTCCACGGTGTCGCCGAGGTACTCGACGGGGTACCAGTGCGCGAACACGTCGATCAGGTCGCGGTTGCAGGCGCGGAAGCCGGAGGTCACGTCGGTGAGCTTCGACTTGGCCATGCGCGAGAGCCAGAAGGCGAGGACGAGCATGGCCCACTTGCGCGGGCCGCGGGTCTCGTAGTCCCCGGTGCCGGCGAAGCGCGCGCCGATGACCAGGTCGGAGTGGCCCAGGCGGGCCAGGAGTTCGGGAACGTTGCGCGGGTCGTGCTGCCCGTCCGCGTCGACCTGGATGGCGACGTCGTAGCCGCGGTCGTGGGCGTAGCGGTAACCGGCCCGCATCGCGCCGCCGACACCGAGGTTGTACGGCAGGGTCATCACGGTCGCGCCGGCGGCCTTGGCCACCCGGGACGTGCCGTCGGCGGAGCCGTCGTCGACGACGAGGACGTCGACACCGGGCAGCGTGGTGTGGACCTCCTTGATGACGTCGGCGACGCCGTCGGCCTCGTTCCACGCGGGCATGATGATCAGTACGCGCTTGCCGTCGATCACTTGCCGCCCCCCTGTTCGGCCGAGTCGGCCATCTCCCCGGCCGGTGCCTGCTGGGCGTCCGATGCCTGTGCCCGCAGTTCCTGTACGTCTATCCGCAACAGAGCGACCTCCTCCGATAGCGTCCGGCCCTCCTCCTCGAGGTGGCCGACCTCCCAGCTCAACTGGAGGCAGACGATGAACAGGAACGCCACGCTGAGGAACAGAATGAGGCTGACGCCCGAGGCGACCCCCACCGCACGCGCGACGGAGTCGAGCAGGGACGGGAAGAACCCGAGCGGGATGATCACCAGGCCGGTGATCACCCAGAGGAACGCGTACTTCTCCTTGAGCTTGCGCCGACGCAGGAGCTCGACGATGCACGCGACCAGAATGACTCCGGTGACCGAAGTCAGCATCCACAACTTCATGCCGGACTCCGGTGTATCGGACGACTCATGGAAAGGGCCTGTCTACTCTTCCGGGCTGAGCGGCTGGGAGAAATGAGCCGCTTGAATTGCAGTCCACTGTCCGCCGCGATGGTTACGGAGAGTGAGGGAATGGTGATCATTCCTATGAGTGCACCGAACGGTAGCCTACACGAGAGCGAAGGGCGAGAATCATGCTGGTGACGACCGCGAGCGACCCCACGGCGTAGGCGATCTCCACCCTGCTGCGCAGTTCGAGCGGACTGAGAGTAACCGCCACCAGCACCACCGTGCCCACGATCCAGGCCAGCAACTGCTGCCGCGCGCCACCGCTCGTGAGCAGTGCCTGCCCCAGCACCATGGCCAGCATGTACAGCGTCGTTCCGAGCGAGAGCCACGCGAAGTCGACCGGTCCGAGCACGTCCGGGGCGCCGAAGAAGACGGGCAGCAGGAGCGGTCCCAGCGCCACCGCGCAGAGCCCGCCGGCCACCCCCAGGCCGCCCGTCACCGCCGCCGCCCGAAGGAGCAGCCGCCGGTAACCCTGCGTGTCGCCCTCGGCCGCGGCCGAGGAGAGCCCGGCGAGCAGTGACACCTGGAACGCCCCGAACACGAAGAGCGGGACACGGGCGAGCACCAGCGCCGCCAGCAGCGCGGTGACCAGCTCGTTGTCGTCCGTCGCGATCAGCTTCGTACTGATCACAGCGATGTTGACGAGGAGCTGGGCGAGCAGCGTCGAACCGACCAGCAGTCCCAGGTGCTCTATCAGCTCACGCCAGTGCGCCGCCGAGCCCGGACGGGCCCCCTGGAACACCGGTCGCAGGGTGACGAGCACCGCGATCAGCGGAGCAACCGTCAGCACCGCCGCGAAGGCGAAGGAGGAACGGACACCCGCCAGCGCCAGCGCCAGCGACATCACGATCCGCAGGCCGCCGTCGAGCCCGAGCTGCAGCCCGTACGCCTGGAACCGGCCCAGACCCGCGAGCACGCCACGGGTGACATGGGCCAGGGCCAGCGCCGCGAAGGCGCCGCCCATCGCGACCACCAGACCGACGTCACCGTGGAAGAAGAGGTCCGCCAGCTGTCGCCCGAACAGCGACATCGGCAGCAGCACCACCGCGAGCAGCCCGAAGGACAGCGCCGCACCGCGGCGCAGCACCGGCAGCGCCCCGTCACCGGCCACGACCCGCGAGGCCACGACCCGGGTGATCTCCTGCTCGACCGGGAAGAAGAGGCCGAGACCGATGGAGAACACCACGGTCCACAGGACGGAGAAGCTCGCCATGTCGTCCACGGCGAGCGTGTGGCCCGCCGCGGCGAGATGGACATAGCTGGCCACGCCGAGGACGGCCGTGCCGGCGCCGACGAAGGCCGTGCCCTGGGGCAGCGCGGTGGTGATGCGTTCGAGCAAAGTCACGCGTTCGGCCGCCCGCCCCGCGTCATGACGCTCAGCGCCTCGGTGAGCTGGTCACGCCAGTGCGGCTGCGCGGCGACGCCCGCCTCGGCCCACCGCTCGTGCGCCAGGACGCTGTACGAGGGGCGGCGCGCCGGACGGACGAACTTCTCCGACGTGGTCGGCCGCACCCGCTCCGGGTCGAGACCCGACAGCTCGAAGGCGGCCCGCGCCAGGTCGAACCAGGTCGCCGTGTCCGTCGCCGTGCCGTGGTAGACGCCGGCCGGGGCCTTGCCCGCCACCGCCGCCTCACCGAGATCGCGCAGCTGACGGGCGAGCGCGCCGGTCCAGGTCGGCTGGCCGCGCTGGTCGTCGACGACGTCGACGGTCTCGCGCTGCTCGGCGAGCTTCAGCATCGTGGAGACGAAGTTGCGGCCGTGCGCGCCGTACAGCCACGCCGTACGCACCACATAGCCGCGCTCGGGCAGCAGCTCGGCGACCGCCCGCTCGCCGGCCAGCTTGCTGCGGCCGTAGGCGTTCACCGGCGCGGTCGGGGCGTCGTGCGGGTACGGCCGGTCGGCGTCGCCGGGGAAGACGTAGTCCGTGGAGACCTGGAGCAGGACGGCGCCCCGCTCGGCGCAGGCCCCGGCCAGGACGCGCACGCCCTCACCGTTGATCCGGGTCGCCGCGGCCTCGTCGGCCTCCGCGCCGTCGACATCGGTCCACGCGGCCGCGTTGACCACGACGTCCTGGCCGGCGACCGCCGCGCGGACCGCCTCCGGGTCGGTGATGTCCAGGTCGTGGCGCGTCAACGCCGTGACGGACGCCCCGCTCTCCCGCAGGACCTCGGTCAGGTCGCGGCCGAGCATGCCGGCCGCACCGGTGATCAGCCAGCGCGTCATGCGGACAGCGCCGCCTTCGCCTTGAGCGGCTCCCACCAGGCGCGGTTGTCGCGGTACCAGGAGACCGTGTCGGCCAGGCCCTGCTCGAAGGTGACGAGCGGGGTGTAGCCGAGCTCCTCCTGGATCTTGGCGATCGACAGGGAGTAGCGCAGGTCGTGGCCCTTGCGGTCGGCGACGTGCTCGACCATGTCCCACCCGGCGCCGCAGGCGTCGAGCAGCATGCCGGTGAGTTCCTTGTTGGTCACCTCGGTGCCGCCGCCGATGTGGTAGACCTCACCGGCGCGGCCGCCGCGCAGCACCATCTCGATGCCACGGCAGTGGTCGGAGACGTGCAGCCAGTCGCGGATGTTCAGGCCCTCGCCGTACAGCGGCACCTTCTTCCCGTCCAGCAGGTTCGTGGTGAACAGCGGGATCATCTTCTCGGGGAAGTGGTACTGCCCGTAGTTGTTGGAGCAGCGCGTGACGACGACGTCCATGCCGTGCGTGCGGTGGTACGAGAGCGCCAGCAGGTCCGAGCCGGCCTTCGAGGCCGAGTACGGGGAGTTCGGGGCGAGGGGCCAGTCCTCGGTCCACGAGCCCTCGGCGATGGAGCCGTAGACCTCGTCCGTGGAGACGTGCACGAAGCGGCCGACGCCGTGGCGCTTCGCGGCGTCGAGGAGGACCTGGGTGCCCAGCACGTTCGTGGTCACGAACGGGGACGCGTCCATGATCGAGCGGTCCACGTGGGACTCGGCGGCGAAGTGCACGACGGCGTCCTGGCCGCGCATCACGTCGTCGACCGTCGCGAAGTCACGGATGTCGCCGTGGACGAAGGTGTAACCCGCCTTGTCGGCCACCGGCAGGAGGTTCGCCTCGTTGCCCGAATAGGTCAGGTTGTCCAGGACGGTGACGTGGGCGTCTTGGCCCGAGGGCAGTTCTCCCAGAAGGAGTGCCCGCACGAATTGAGAACCGATGAAGCCGGCGCCGCCGGTGACGAGAATCTTCATAAGGGGCGCCATTCTATGGTCTCCCCGTTGCCCGCTGTTCAGTGGCGGGTGTCACCCGTGCGGTGGCGGCGGGCGCCCCGGCGCTGTCGTAGGGTGCAGGACCATGCGTGGAATTTTGCTTGCCGGTGGTACCGGCTCCCGGCTCTGGCCGATCACCCGTGCCGTGTCGAAGCAGCTGATGCCGGTCTTCGACAAGCCGATGATCTACTACCCGCTGTCGACCCTCGTGATGGCCGGCCTGCGGGACATCCTGGTCATCACCGGCCCGGAGGAGCGCCCTCAGTTCGAGCGGCTGCTCGGCGACGGCTCGGACTGGGGACTGAACATCCAGTTCGCCACGCAGGAGCGCCCCGCGGGCATCGCCGAGGCGTTCGTCATCGGTGAGGAGTTCATCGGCGACGAGCCCGTCGCGCTGATCCTCGGCGACAACATCTTCCACGGCGTCGGCCTCGGCCGGCAGCTGGCCGACTTCCAGCGGCCGGACGGCGGTGTGGTCTTCGCCCACGCGGTCTCCGACCCGACGGCGTACGGCGTGGTCGACTTCGACGAGCAGGGCCGCGCCCGCTCCATCGAGGAGAAGCCGAAGAACCCCAAGTCCCGCTACGCGGTCCCCGGCCTCTACTTCTACGACAGCCGTGTCGTGGAGGTCGCCAAGGGCCTCAAGCCGAGCGACCGGGGCGAGCTGGAGATCACCGACGTCAACAAGTACTACCTCGACCGCGGGGAGCTCCAGGTCTCCGTCCTGGACCGCGGCACCGTCTGGCTGGACACCGGAACCTTCCAGTCCCTCGTCCAGGCGTCCGAGTACGTGCGGGTCGTCGAGGAGCGTCAGGGAATGAAGATCGGCTGCCTCGAAGAGGCCGCCTGGCGGGCCGGATTCATCGACGACGACCAGCTGCGCGCCCTCGCGGAGCCGCTGACCAAGAGCGGTTACGGCGACTATCTGCTGAATCTCCTCAAGCACGAGGCATAGCCGCTCCGTATTCGAGGCGTCACCGCACTGATATCGCACCGATATAAGGACTCGTAATGAAGGTCAATCCCCTTGGTATCGAGGGTGCCTGGGAATTCGTCCCGCAGCAGCACGGGGACGCCCGTGGTCTCTTCCTCGAGTGGTACAAGGCGGACAGGCTCGCCGAGGCCGTCGGCCATCCGCTCGGCCTGAAGCAGGCCAACATGTCGGTCTCCGCGGCGGGCGTCCTGCGCGGCATCCACTTCGCCGACGTCCCGCCGGGGCAGGCCAAGTACGTGACCTGTGTGCGTGGTGCCGTGCTCGACGTGATCGTCGACGTCCGGGTCGGCTCGCCGACCTTCGGGCAGTGGGAGGCGGTGCGCCTCGACGAGAAGGAGCGCAACGCCGTCTACCTCTCCGAGGGGCTCGGTCACGGCTTCTGCGCACTCACCGACGACGCGACCGTCGCCTACCTCTGCTCCGAGGGGTACGCCCCCGAGCGGGAGCGGACCGTGTACCCGCTCGACCCGGCGATCGGCATCGAGTGGCCGGTGACGGGCGAGCCCGAGCTGTCCGCCAAGGACGCCCAGGGGCCCACGCTGGCCGAGGCCCGCGAGGCCGGCATCCTGCCCGTCTACGAGGACTGCCTGGCGTTCCGCCGCTCGCTCGGCACCACCGGTGCCTGAGCGGGCGCACGACTGATCGGACGCGTGTACGCCGACGGCCCGGTTGCCCCCGCGAGGGGCCGCCGGGCCGTCGGCGTACGGGTTAGGCTGCCCGGATGACGTGGCTCATCACCGGCGGTGCCGGATACATCGGTTCCCATGTCGTCACGTCCATGACGGACGCCGGCGAGCGGGTCGTCGTCGTGGACGACCTCAGCGGCGGCGACGCCGCCCGGGTCCCCGAGGGTGTTCCGCTGGAGCGGGGCACCGTCCTCGACCGCCCCTTCCTCGACCGGGTCCTGCGCGAGCACGGCGTCCGCGGCATCGTCCACCTCGCCGCGAAGAAGGCCGTCGGCGAGTCCGTCGAGCGTCCCCTCTTCTACTACGAACAGAACGTGACGGGCCTCCAGGTCCTGCTCGGCGCCGCCGTCGAGGCGGACGTCCGCCGTTTCGTCTTCTCCTCCTCGGCCTCCGTCTACGGCACGCCCGACGTCGAACTCGTCACCGAGGAGACGCCGTGCCTGCCGCTGAGCCCGTACGGCGAGACCAAGCTGGCCGGCGAATGGCTGGTCCGCGCGGCGGGCCGCGCCCACGGCATCGCCACCGCCTGCCTGCGCTACTTCAACGTGGCGGGCACGGCCGCGCCCGAACTCGCCGACACCGGCGTCTTCAACCTGGTCCCGATGGTCTTCCAGCGGCTCGACGCCGGTCTGCCGCCCCTGGTCTTCGGCGACGACTACGCGACGCCCGACGGCACCTGCGTCCGTGACTACATCCATGTCGCCGACATCGCCGACGCGCATCTGGCCGTCGCCCACAGGCTCGACGAGCGCGCCGCCGCCGGCGAGGCAGGCGACCTCACCCTCAACGTCGGCCGCGGCGAGGGGGTTTCGGTACGGGAGATGATCGACCTCATCGGCGAGGTCACCGGTCTCGACGTCACCCCCGACGTCGTCGAGCGCCGCCCCGGCGACCCGGCCAAGGTCGTCGCCTCGAGCGAGCGGATCTCCGCGGAGCTGGGCTGGAAGGCCCGCCACGACGTCCGTTCCATGATCGCCTCGGCCTGGGAGAGCCGCGTCCACCCAGCGGAATAGCCGGGCGGGTGCCGTCGTCGCTCGCGTAGATTGCCTGGCAGTCGCGGCAGGTGTGCGCGGCAGGGCGTGCGGGGCCGGACGCGCGCGGCGCCGTGGGGAAAGACGAGTGAGGACGACGCAGGTGACAGTGGCAAGGCAGTTCGTGACGGAAGCCCGCAGGGTCGTCGTCAAGGTCGGTTCGTCCTCGCTGACCACCGCGTCCGGGGGCCTCGACGCCGACCGGGTCGACGCCCTCGTCGACGTTCTCGCCAAGGTCCGCAGCGGTGGCGAGAAGGAGATCGTGCTCGTCTCCTCCGGTGCCATCGCCGCCGGTCTCGCCCCGCTCGGCCTCACCCGCCGCCCCAAGGACCTCGCCCGCCAGCAGGCAGCCGCCAGCGTCGGCCAGGGCCTCCTCGTCGCCCGCTACACCGCCTCCTTCGCCCGCTACGGCGTCCGCGTCGGACAGGTGCTGCTCACCACCGACGACACCAGTCGCCGCGCCCACTACCGCAACGCCTACCGCACTCTCGACCAGCTGCTCGCCATGGGCGCCCTGCCGATCGTCAACGAGAACGACACCGTCGCCACGGACGAGATCCGCTTCGGCGACAACGACCGGCTCGCCGCCCTCGTCGCCCACCTCGTCCGGGCCGACCTGCTGGTGCTGCTCTCGGACGTCGACGGGCTCTACGACGGGGACCCCTCCAAGCCCGGCACGTCGAGGATCGCCGAGGTCACCGGACCCGCCGACATCGCTCATGTAGAGATCGGCTCGGCCGGCAAGGCCGGGGTCGGCACCGGTGGCATGGTCACCAAGGTCGAGGCGGCCCGGATCGCGGCCGCCGCCGGGATCCCGGTCGTCCTCACCTCCGCCAGCCGCGCCGCCGACGCCCTGAACGGCCGGGACACCGGCACGTACTTCCACCGCACCGGCCGCCGCTCGGCCGACCGGCTGCTCTGGCTCGCCCACGCCTCCACACCGCAGGGGTCCCTCACCCTGGACGACGGCGCCGTACGGGCCGTCGTCGAAGGCAAGAAGTCGCTGCTGGCCGCCGGAATCGCGGCAGTCGAGGGCGAGTTCGTCGCCGGTGACCCGGTGGAGCTGCGGGACACCGACGGCCGGCCCGTGGCCCGCGGGCTGGTCAACTTCGACGCCAAGGAGATCCCCCGGATGCTCGGCCGCTCCACCCCCGAACTCGCCAAGGAGCTCGGACCGGAGTACGAGCGGGAGGTCGTGCACCGCGACGACCTCGTCGTGGTCGGCCCCTGATTCCGTGGGGATCCCGCGAGGAAACGGCCGAAAGTCCGGTCATCCGGTAGAGACCTTCACCAAAACCGCCCCATGTGCGGCCTCGGGCTGGTCAACTTTGTCTCGGGGGCAAGACAAGTCGGGGTACAGCACCACACGCATCACAACAGGAGGCCGCCGGTGAGACGAGCGCGCCCAGGGGCAGTGCCCCGCGGGACGGCCGAACGCGCCCTGACGAGTGTCGAGGCCGGAGCCGACTTCGACATCGAGGAGAACGGGACCGGCGCCGAGGGACGGGCCACCGGGGCCCGTGAGACACGCGCCGAGGAGCGGGAGGTGGCCGTGTCGAAGCTCTGGCACATCACGCTCAGCGTTTCCGGGGCGGAGGCCCCGCTGACGGAGGTCAGGAGAGGTCTCGAGCAGCTGGCCCACGACCACCCCTTCCTGCTGACCAGCCGCTACGCCAATGATCACGCGGAGATCCGGTACTGGGAAGAGGCCCGCGACCTGCACGACGCCGCCGCGGTCGCGCTCCGGCTGTGGGGCGAGCACCGGCAGAGCGCCAAGCTTCCGCCCTGGGAGATCGTCGGTCTGGAGGTCATCGACCGCGAGACCTACCACCAGCGGATCGCCGAGGGATACGGCCCGCCGCCGGCCGCCCCGGTGGGAGTGCACCCCTACTGAGACCTCCGGAGACGTCCAGGGCCTCCTGAGAGACGTCTCGCAGTGCGGGATACGGACGGGAAACGTGAGGGATGTCCGCAGTGGTGCCAGTACCCTGCGGACATGACCTCGCTCACGCCCCTCGACAATCTGTCCCCGGTCGCCCAGGCCGCCTACCGGGCCCGCGCCGCCGCCGCCGAAATCGCGCCACTTCCGCGCGCGGCCAAGGACGAGGCCCTGCTGGCGATCGCGGACGCGCTCGAGGTCCGTACCGCCGAGATCGTCGAGGCCAACGCCGAGGACGTCGCCCGCGCCCGCGAGGCCGGCACCAGCGAGTCCGTCGTCGACCGGCTCACCCTCACCCCCGAGCGCGTACGGGCCATCGCCGCCGACGTCCGCGACGTCGCGGCCCTGCCCGACCCGGTCGGCGAGGTCGTCCGCGGCTCGACCCTGCCCAACGGCATCGACCTGCGTCAGGTCCGCGTCCCCCTCGGCGTCGTCGGCATCATCTACGAGGCCCGCCCGAACGTCACCGTCGACGCGGCCGCCCTCTGCCTGAAGTCCGGCAACGCCGTCCTGCTGCGCGGCTCGTCCTCCGCGTACTCCTCCAACACCGCCCTGGTGAAGGTCCTGCGCGACGCCGTCGGAGGGGCGGGCCTGCCCGCCGACGCCATCCAGCTCGTCCCCGGCGAGTCCCGCGACTCGGTTCGCGAGCTGATGCGCGCCCGCGGCCTGGTCGACGTCCTGATCCCGCGCGGCGGCGCCTCCCTCATCCGTACGGTCGTCGAGGAGTCGATCGTGCCGGTCATCGAGACCGGCACCGGAAACTGCCACGTCTACGTCGACGCCCAGGCCGACCTCGACATGGCCGTCGACATCCTGGTCAACTCCAAGGCCCAGCGGGTCAGCGTCTGCAACGCGGCCGAGACGCTCCTGGTGCATCAGGACATCGCCGGCGACTTCCTGCCCCGGGCGCTCGCCGCCCTCGCCGAGGCCGGCGTCACCGTGCACGCCGACGAGCGGGTCCTCGCCCACGCCGAGGGATCCAAGGCCACCGTCGTCCCCGCGACCCCCGAGGACTGGGAGACCGAGTACCTCTCGTACGACATCGCCGCCGCCGTCGTCGACTCGCTGGACGCCGCCGTCTCCCACATCCGGCTGTGGTCCTCCGGCCACACCGAGGCGATCGTCACCACCTCGCAGGCGGCGGCCCGCCGCTTCACCCAGCTGGTCGACTCCACCACCGTCGCCGTCAACGCCTCCACCCGTTTCACCGACGGTGGCCAGTTCGGCTTCGGCGCCGAGATCGGGATCTCGACCCAGAAGCTCCACGCGCGCGGGCCGATGGGCCTGCCGGAGCTGACCTCGACGAAGTACATCGTCACCGGCGACGGTCACACGCGGTGATCCCGATTCGCTCGTTCGGCGCCGCCCTCGCGGCGCCGAACGAGGGCGGAACGAGGGCCGGACGGGCGGGGACGGTTCGCACTCTCCCTGCCCAAAACCACCTCCCAGGTCTACTCTGAAAAACGTGCCGGACGACGTGGGGGGCAAGCCGTTCCCGGACGGCGTGGACCCTGACGATGCTGACGACCGCGGGGGCGCGGACGAGGACTACGCCACCGTGGTCTTCGACGAGGACTTCGTCCGAGCCGCCGAGGTCCATGAACCGACCGCCGTGGAGCGGCTGCTCGCGGCCGCGCAGGCGCGCGCCGAAGCCGAGGCCGCCCGCGCCAGGGCGGGCGGCGCCCCGGACGAACCTTTCGGGGACGACCCCGACCCCTTCGGCGGCCGCTACGCCGACAGCTGGGACTCCGAGGACGCCGACGACGACTGCGGTCCGTACGGCCCGCACGGCGGCGCCCTGCGCCCCTATCGGGGCAGTGCCCGCTGGCACCGGCCGGTCGCCTGGGTCCTCGCCCTGGTGATGGGCGTCGGCATGGTCGCCCTCGCCTTCACCGCCGTCTACCGCGGAGCCTCGGCCAACCGCCACGACCGGATCCCCGCCCCTGCCACCACCGGCATCGACAAGCCGCGCGCCGTGCCTCCCGCCGTCACGGCGCCCTCCGCCTCCGCCGCCTACTCCCCGCCCCCGGTCCCGGCCGCTCCCCGCACCCCCTGATCGTTCGGAACTTGTCGTGTACCTGGGCGTTTACCGGAGCTTCAGCGGACCTACTCTGAAGGTATGGCAGGGCGTGGCGACCCGCCTGAGGGGATGGCACCCGACCCCGGCGGTGGTGAGGACGAGTACCGATCCGTCGTCTTCGACGAGTCGTTCGTCCGCGCTGCCCGGCTCCAGGAGTTCTCCGCCGCGGAGCGGATGGGCGAGCACGCCCAGGCGGTCCGCAGCCTCTCCGGCGTCCGGGAGACCAGGAACGGCTCCCGTCAGGCCGTCCTGCTGGTGCTGCTGATTCTCCTCGCCTTCGGAACCGCCATCTATCTCGGCGTCCGCAACCCCTACATGCCGCCCGGCGACCAGCGGGCCGAACCGCTGCGGATCACCGTGGTCCCGCTGGCCCCGCAGGGCCCCGTGGCCGGGGGCGAACCCGCCCAGCTGTTCGCCCGCAGCCCGGCCGCCGAGTTCCGCGGCGGCGCCGCCGGCATCAACCTCCCGGACACCGGGCGCACCGGCCACTTCTCGGAGAGCCAGGTGGTCACGGCCCTGAGCATCGCCAAGGATTATCTCGTGGCCTCCTCGCTGGAGCCCGACGTGCTGACCGGGGTGACGGTGCGGCCCGTCCGGCTGCTGCTCGACCCCGACCAGCTGGCGCAGTTCGACCGGAGCGTCGAGTCGTCGCTGGACGACGGCCGGCACGCGGTCTCCGGCTGGCTGGTGCGGTTCGACCCGGCCAAGGTCGGCCTGGCCGACCCCACCCCCCGCGTCCAGGGCACCCTCCGCTTCGCGGAGACGGCGACGGACATGCTGGAGGTGACCACCGACCACACCTTCACCTACGCCGTGCGCCCGGCCGCCTCCGGCGCCGGTCCGACGGCCCAGGCCTCCCTCTTCACGGTCCATCGCGAGCTGCACTTCCGCTTCGACCGCGAGGACCTGCGCATGCACCGTGCCGAGCTGTTGACCAGCGTCGTCCAGGCCGGCCCGCAGGCATGCGGCGCCGGAGCCGCCGGAGCCCTGAAGCCGCTCCTGGCCGGCGAGCGGGTCTCCGCCTCCGGCGGTCCGGCGGTCACCGACCCGTACGCCACGGGCCGGCCCGCCGTCTCGTCGCTCTGCGGGGCGCTGGCGCCTGGCGCTCAGCCCTCGCTCTGACCGCCCTTGGCGGTGCCGCCCTCGCCGCCGCCGGTCTCGCCGGGCGTCCCGCCCTCACCGTCAGCGCCGCCGCGCGAGGCTCCGCCGCCGAACCGGCTGCGCAGCTTCCCGCCCAGATCACCGGCCAGGTCGCCCGCGCCGCCCGCGATGTCACCGACCAGCTTCATCAGCGGATCCTTGCTGGTGCGGACCGAGTCGGCGTAGTGCCCGGCCGACTCGCGGAAGGAGTCGCTCACCGAGGTGTCCTTGTCCTCCGAGCGCCGGGGGTAGTGCCCGTCCATGATCCGCTGGTAGTCGCGGGACTCGGACCACTTCTTCAGCTCGGCGGCCCGGACGGTGGCGAAGGGGTGCGAGCGCGGCAGCACGTTGAGGATCTTCAGCACGGAGTCGCGCAGATCGCCGCCCTTCTCGTACTCGTCCGCCTGGGCGAGGAACGCGTCCACGTTCATCTCGTGCAGATGGTTGCCGCCCGCGATCTTCATCAGACCGCGCATCGACGCCTGCAGGTCCTGGCCGACCAGCAGCCCCGCCCGGTCGGCCGACAGCTCCGACTTGCGGAACCACTCCCGCAGCGCCGTCACGATCGCCATGATCGCGACATTGCCCAGCGGGATCCAGGCCACCTTCAGCGCCAGATTGGTGAGGAACAGCAGGATCGTGCGGTACACCGAGTGCCCGGAGAGCGCGTGGCCCACCTCGTGGCCCACGACCGCCCGCATCTCCTCCTCGTCGAGGAGCTCCACGAGCCCGGTGGTGACCACGATGATCGGCTCGTCAAGGCCGATGCACATCGCGTTCGGCTGCGGATCCTGGGTGACGTACATCGGCGGGACCTTCTCCAGGTCCAGGATGTAACAGGCGTCCCTGAGCATGTCGTTGAGGTGCGTGAACTGGGCGTCGCTCACCCGTACGGAGTCGGAGAGGAAGAGCAGCCGCAGGCTGCGCTCCGGCAGCAGTCCGCTGAGGGCCTTGAAGACCGTGTCGAAGCCGGTCAGCCTGCGCAGGGCGACGAGGGCCGAACGGTCGGCGGGATGCTCGTAGGCGCGTGAGGAGATGCCGGGGAAGCGTTTGCGCTGCCTGCTCGGCACGTTCCCCTCGTGGTTGTCGGACTTCTCGGTCATGGTGTGCCCCCTGCTCGTACGAGACCTTGCTCGTCCCCCTGACGCATCACAGCCTAGGCGCTGGGCCCATGGTGCGCCCGAGCCTGTGGATATCGTCGGGCCTGTGGATATCGTCGGGGTCGACACCGTCGCCAACGACTGAGTCGGCGTGAGCGTGCCCGAAGGCCCCGCATACGATGTGGGCGAAGTCTCCGCTCCCACCCCCGATCGATAGGTCCTGCCGAAGATGAGCCTCCACAGCACCGCCGCCAACCTGGTCACGCTCGCCGAGGGCGCCAAGCACGGTGGCAACCACGAAAGCCTCAGCCCTTACCTCACCGGTTTCGGCGCGCTCGGTGCGCTCCTCCTCCTGCTGTGGATCACCACCCGCTTCAACCGCGACCGCTGAGCCGGGGACCGCGGAACCGGCGTCCGCTGCCGTGCCAGTAGGCTCTGCACGCATGGGAGAGCAGGAAGTGCCTACTGGCAGTCGCGGCAAGCGCCGACTCGGCGTGATGGGCGGGACGTTCGACCCGATCCATCACGGACACCTGGTGGCCGCCAGTGAGGTGGCCGCCCTGTTCCACCTCGACGAGGTGGTGTTCGTGCCGACCGGGCAGCCGTGGCAGAAGAGCCACAAGGCCGTCTCGGCGGCCGAGGACCGCTATCTGATGACGGTCATTGCCACCGCGTCCAACCCACAGTTCTCGGTCAGCCGGATCGAGATCGACCGCGGCGGACCGACGTACACCATCGACACCCTGCGGGACCTGCGCTCCCTCAACAGCGACTCGGACCTCTTCTTCATCACCGGGGCCGACGCACTGTCGCAGATCCTCACCTGGCGTGACGCCGAGGAACTGTTCTCGCTCGCCCACTTCATCGGCGTCACCCGCCCGGGCCACGACCTGACGGACGACGGCCTGCCCAAGGGCGGGGTCTCGCTGGTCGAGGTGCCCGCGCTCGCGATCTCCTCCACCGACTGCCGGGCCAGGGTCGCGCAGGGCGACCCGGTCTGGTACCTGGTGCCGGACGGCGTGGTGCGCTACATCGACAAGCGCCAGTTGTACCGCGGCGAGTGAGCCTCGGAGAGGGGCACCGGTGAACGATCAGCACAACCCGTACGACCCGTACTACCCGCAGCCGCAGATCGTCGGCTACGACGAGTACGGGCAGCCGGTCTACCAGCAGGTTCCGCCGCAGGCACAGCCGCAGTACGACCCGTACGCCCAGCAGCGGGCGCCGCAGCCCGGTTACGGCTACGACGCCTACGGTCAGCCGCTCCAGGGGCAGGAGCAGCGGTACGACCCGTACGCGCAGCAGGCCCAGCAGCCGCAGCAACCCCAGCAGGCCGAGCAGCCGCAGGACTACGGCTACGCCCCCTACGACTACGACACCGGCCCGCAGCAGACGGGCCCGCAGCAGACCGGCCGGCAGTGGGCCGCCGCCCAGGCCGAGCCCGCCCCCGCCCCGGTGGCGGCCCCCGTCGCCGCCCCCGCCGGAGTGCCCGGCCAGCGCCCGGCGCCGCAGGACGACCGCGACCGCGACGGTGGCGACGAGCGCGCCTACCGCACCGAGCAGTTCTCGTTCATCGAGGAGCCCGACGAGGACTCCGAAGACGTCATCGACTGGCTGAAGTTCACCGAGAGCCGCTCCGAGCGGCGCGAGGAGGCCAGGCGCCGCGGCCGCAACCGTATCGTCGCCCTGGTCGTCGTCCTCGTCCTCGCCGCCGTCGGCGGTGTCGGCTACCTCTGGTCCGCGGGCATGCTCCCCGGCACGTCCGACGACGGACAGCCCCAGAACACCGCCACCGGCCCTCAGAAGCGCGACACGATCGTCGTCCACCTCCACGACACCAAGGGCGGCGGCACCTCCACCGCCCTGCTGGTGGACAACACCACGACCAAGCAGGGCACCACCGTCCTCCTCCCCAACGCCCTCTCCGTCGCCAACGACGAGGGCACCACCACCACGCTCGGCAAATCCGTCGAGGACGACGGCTCCAGCGGCACCCGCGAGGCGATCGGCAACCTCCTCGGCACCCGGATCACCGGAACGTGGCGGCTCGACACCCCGTACCTGGAGAACCTGGTCGAGCTGGTCAGCAACATCGAGGTCACCACCGACACCGAGGTGCCCGGCGAGAAGAAGGACGACGCGCCGCTCGTCGCCAAGGGCGAGAACCAGACACTCAACGGCCGCGCCGCCGTCGCCTACGCCACCTACCGCGCGCCCGGCGAGGCCGAGGCCAAGCAGCTGCAGCGCTTCGGCCAGGTCATGTACGGCGTGCTGCGGAAGATCTCCGACGACCCGAAGGCCGCCACCGTCACCGTCGAGACGCTCGCCCAGATCCTCGACCCCTCGCTGCCGGAGAAGGATCTCGGCGCCTCCCTCGCCAAGCTGGCCGAGCACGCCAAGGTCGGCGACCACAAGACGGCGCTGCTGCCGGTGGAGCAGGACGGCTCGCTGAGCGAGGACGCCGTCGACAGCGTCGTCAAGGACATCCTCGGCGGAAAGGTCAGCGCCCCCGAGAAGGGAGCGGCGGCCCGCGTCTCGATCCGCAACGCCACCGGTGACGACGGCGCCACCGAGGCCGCCCGGATCGTCCTGATCAACGGCGGCTTCGCCTTCGCCGGCGGTTCCGGGACGGACACCGAGAACAAGTCCGAGGTCCTCTACACCGACGACGCCCAGAAGGCGACCGCGAGCGAGGTCGCCAAGACGCTCGGGCTGCCGGCCGGCTCGGTGAAGAAGGGCAAGGCCGCCGGAAACGCCGAGGTCACCGTGGTGCTGGGCGAGGACTACAAGATCCCCGGCACCAAGGGCTGACCAGCGGGTGACCTTCCCCTCGTCGTACCGCCCCGTAAAGGTTTACGGGGCGGTCGGCGGTACGTGAGACCCTTGAGGTGTCTCTGACCGCCGACGAAAGCCTGCTTGTGACCGCCACGGATCGCTCCATCGAGCTCGTCAACGCCGCCGCCCAGGCGGCGGCCGACCGGCTCGCGCACGACATCATCGCGTACGACGTCAGTGATGTGCTGTCGATCACCGACGCCTTCCTGCTCGCCTCCGCTCCCAACGACCGCCAGGTCAAGTCGATCGTCGACGAGATCGAGGAGCGCCTGAACAAGGAGCTCGGCGCCAAGCCGGTGCGCCGGGAGGGCGACCGCGACGCCCGCTGGATCCTCCTGGACTACGTCGACATCGTCGTCCACGTCCAGCACAGCGAGGAGCGGGTCTTCTACGCCCTGGAGCGGCTCTGGAAGGACTGCCCCGAGCTTTCCCTGCCCGAGGACGCCCTGAAGACGCGCGGCAAGGCGCAGGAGCACGCCCGCCTCACCGGCGCCGACGGAGCGGACGGTGAGCTGAGCTGAACGGCACCAAGGGCGGCAGGGGCCGCCGTATCGTCCTGTGGCGTCATGGCCAGACCTCCTGGAACCTGGAGCGCCGTTTCCAGGGCTCCACGGACATCGAGCTGACCGAGACCGGTGTCGCCCAGGCGCGCCGGGCCGCCCGGCTGCTCGCCTCGCTGAAGCCGGACGCGATCATCGCCTCCGACCTGAAGCGGGCGGCGGCCACCGCGACCGAGCTGGCCTCCCTCACCGGCCACCCCGTCGCGTACGACTCCGCCCTGCGCGAGACGTACGCGGGGGAGTGGCAGGGCCTGACCCACGACGAGATCGTCGCGCGGTACGGCGAGCAGTACGCCGCCTGGAAGCGCGGCGAGCCCGTGCGCCGGGGCGGCGGCGAGCTGGAGACCGAGGTGGCCGACCGGGCAGCCCCGGTGGTCCTGGAGCACGTCGACAAGCTGCCCGAGGACGGCACGCTGGTCGTCGTCAGCCACGGCGGCACGATCCGCACCACCATCGGCCGTCTCCTCGAGCTGGAGGCGCGTCACTGGGAGAGCCTGGGCGGGCTCTCCAACTGCTGCTGGTCGGTCCTCGGTGAGGGCGCCCGCGGCTGGCGTCTGCTCGAGCACAACGCCGGCACGCTGCCCGAGCCGGTCCTCGGCGACGACGACTGACCGGCCGCGGTACCGCCCGGAGACCCGGATTTCACTTTCCGGCAGGTCACAGGCTAAAGTTCTTCTTGTTCGCAGCGCGGAGCGCGAAGAACACGAGGGGCTATAGCTCAGTTGGTAGAGCGCCTGCATGGCATGCAGGAGGTCAGGAGTTCAATTCTCCTTAGCTCCACAGTCACCGAATCCCGTCCCCAGTAGGGGGCGGGATTCGTCGTTCCCCTCCCTTGTGCGCCCGCCTTCTCCGGATCGGCCCAGCGCGCTGACCCCTCTTGCGGCGCCATGGCAGAATCGGACGGCCGGAGGGGACGAAGGTCCGGACGGGAGGGAGTGTGCGCATGACCGCGAGCGGTTCCGATGGGGCCGAGTGTGCCGATGTCGATGCCGTCGCGGAGCCCGTCGAGGACCACCCCGGGGCCGAGGACGGCGCCGGGGCCCGGCTCGACTGCCCCTCGTGCGGCTCCGTCCAGGTCGCCCAAGTGCTCGGCGACAACGGCGGAGTGTCCTATGTGTGCACGTCCTGCGGCCACAGCTGGAGCTGAGTGATGGGTGCACACAGGCGGAAGTGCGACTGGTGCGGCAGCGGTACGCCCATCGTCCGGGACATGGACCCGGTCAACACCGAGTACCAGTACTGGTGCGAGGAGTGCGCGCGGGCGCTGATCATAAAAGGCGACCCGATCGAGACGTACCGCGAGCTCGAGGGCGAGCCGATCTACGGACGGCTCCTCGACGAGCACTGCACCCTCAAGCGGTTCTACTCCTTCGCCACCGCCTGATGCCGTACCCGACGAACAGCGCCGTCACGGTCAGCGGGTAGATCGCGGAGAGCACCATCTGACCGGCGTTCTGGTCGAGTTCGGGCCGCCCCGGGTCGTGCGGCACCCACCACAGCGCGAACGAGGCGAAGGCCAGCGCCACCGGCAGCAGTACCGGCCACACCGGCTTCACCCGGTCCGCGATCAGGAGCAGCAGCGGCACGCACCACACCCAGTGGTGGGACCAGGAGATGGGGCTGATCATCAGCGCCGTGACCGCGCAGACCACCACCGCCAGAGCTTTGTCCCCGCGCAGCGCGGCCCGTATCGCGAGCACCAGCGCCGCACCGCCGAGAACGGCCGCGGTGACCGCCCACCACATGCCCGGATCGTCGGTGTGCATCAGCCGGGCGAGCACCCCGCGCAGTGACTGGTTGGCGGTCTCCTCGGCGAAGCCCACCCGGCCGCTCTCGAAGAGCGTCCCTGTCCAGAAGCGCCGGGAGTCGTACGGCAGGACCAGCGCACTGAGCAGGGTCGCGGCGAGGAACGTCGCGGTCGCGGTGGCGGCCGTGCGCAGCCACTGGTTCCAGCCCTTGTCGCGCCGCAGGATCAACAGACCGGCGGCGAGGAGGAGGACGACGAAGAGTCCGGGTGTGAGCTTCACCGCAGTGGCGAGACCGATGCCGACACCGGCCCAGCGGTGGCCCGTACGCCGGGTGAGGTCCCAGAGCACCGCGACGGCGATGAGCAGATTGATCTGGCCGTACCGCAGCGTCGTCCACACCGGCTCGCACCAGATCACGACGGCGGCCACCCAGAACGTCCTGCGCCACAACTCCTCGCGCGGCAGGGCCGGGCGGACCAGTTGGAGCGAGAGCTGGACCAGCGCGATCACCAGGAGGAGATTCCCCGCGGTGGCCAGCGTCCGCATCAGTGGGACGCCGACCAGCGTCAGCGGGACGAACAGCAGCCCGGCGAAGGGCGGGTAGGTCATGGCGAGGTTCGCCGAGGTGGCGCGCATCGCGTAGAGATCGCCGCCGGCCCGGACCGTCTCGCCCTCGGCCCGGTAGACCATCACGTCCAGCATGTTCACGTGGGCGAGGCGCTGGGCCACCCAGAAGGCGATGAAGGAGAGCAGGCACACCGCCGCGGCGGTGGCGAGGGGCCACTGGCGGGCACGGGCTCGGGCGAGGACGGTCACGGTCACAGAGGGGGACCCTACCTGCCGTCCCTCGACCGCCAGGGAAACGATTTGGTGATCCCCCGGGGAGCCGGTTAATGTTCTGTCTGTCGCCGCGGGGGAAACCCGGAGCGGGGCGGACAGCAAGGGGCTATAGCTCAGTTGGTAGAGCGCCTGCATGGCATGCAGGAGGTCAGGAGTTCAATTCTCCTTAGCTCCACAGAAGAGAAGCGGGGGGGGGGGGGGGGGGTTGGGGGGGGTTTGTGTTTGGGGGGGGTGCGGTGGGCGCGGCGCGGGGCG
>NZ_JBEXOT010000013.1:0-141962 GCF_040611675.1 Streptomyces sp. NPDC006551 | reverse complement strand
GCCCGCGGCATCCACGTCGACAGCCTCGACCTCGTCGTCAACGTCGACCCGCCGACCGACCACAAGGACTACCTGCACCGCGGTGGCCGTACCGCTCGCGCGGGCGAGTCCGGCAGCGTCGTCACCCTCGTCACCCCGAACCAGCGCCGCGGCATGGCCCGTCTCATGACGGACGCGGGGATCAGCCCGCGGGTCACGCAGGTCCGCTCCGGCGAGGCCGAACTGAACCGCATCACCGGCGCGCAGGCCCCGTCCGGCGTCCCCGTCGTGATCACCGCGCCGGTGGTCGAACGCCCCAAGCGCAGTACCTCCACCCGAGGCCGACGCCGCCCCTCTTCGACGGCCAGGCGCGCGCCCGTGGGCCAGTCCGTCTTCGACGTTCCGGTCTAAACCTTCGTGATCAGGAAGCTGACCCTCTTGGGAGAAGGAACCTTCTGACGCTGGTTCAGGTGCAACGCCGCACGGCGAGCGCCAACCTCATGCACAGGACAGTGGTTGAGGTCATGGATGCGATCGGACCGCAGGTCTGCGACGACATGAGCGTCGAGGTGGCGCTGCCGGTCATGGCCGCCGCCCGCACGGGTCGGCTGGTCGTCTGCGAGGCCGGCTTGGACGAGCCGGCGTTCAGACGCTCGTCCAGGCGTCGAGGAAGGCCTTCCGTCCAGCGCCGGTACCTGCACCCCCCTGGCCGTGCTCCTCCTCCGGCCGGACCAGCGGTCCATGCTGCTGTGGATCGTGTGGACGGGTGCGTTGGTGGGCATCGCGTTCCGGGTCCTGTTGGGTCGCAGCTCCGCGCTGGTTGTACACCCCGTGCTACCTGGCCCTGGGGTGGGCACCGGTGCGCTACCTGCCCGACTTCCTGCACACCGGCGGAGCGGCCGTACTCGTCCTGATCGTGGCAGGCTTCTCCTCTACAGCGCGGGCGCGGTCGTCCACGCCCTCCAGCGCCCCGACCCCTCGCCCCGCTGGTTCGGCTACCACGAGGTCTTCCACGCGCTGACCGTGGCAGCCTTCACCGCGCACTACATCGCCATCTCCCTGGCCGCCTACTGACCGCGACGGGCCGGGCGACCGCCCAGGCATCGCGCCACGCGCGAAAGCCGTCCGCCCCTCCGGCCTGCAAGTCGGCTGCTCCCCAGGGTGTGACGTCCCGTAGACAGGTAAGGAGAGAGGAGCGAGAGAAGGACGAGACAGCGGTCTTCAGCTGACCTGTGACAGAGGGGGCCCCGTGTTCGAGGCGGAAGACATCAGGGAGTGGCGCGGCCACCATGTGGTCGACCGCGAGCGGCACAAGATCGGCGTCCTGGAGGCGGTCTACGTCGACACGGCCACGGACCAGCCCGCGTTCGCGACGGTCACGGTCGGCCTGCCGACCCGGCACCGGCTGGTGTTCGTCCCCCTGGGCGGCGCGACGGTAGGTCCCGGCTATCTGAAGGTCGCCTACGACAGGAAGCAGGTCAAGGAAGCGCCCTCGATCGGCACGGACGGCGAACTGCTCGCGGAGGACGAGAAGACGGTCTTCGCGCACTACGAGCTCGCCCACCGAACGGGTGCGGGCGGCGAACGTCGCCTCGCCCGTCGCTGACACCCCACCAACTTCCTCCACATGAGGTGACACGGATGGCTCTCTTCTTCCTGCTGCTCATCGTGGCCATCGTGCTCGGCATCATCGGAGTGGTGGCGAAGGGCCTGTTCTACCTGTTGGTCATCGGTGTGGTGGTTCTGGTCGCCGACTTCGTCCTCCTCGGCCTGCGCCTGGGCCGCCGCCGCAGGCGCCTGTCCAGGTGACGCGATCACCCCGGGGCAGAGCACCCCGTTTCGCCCGCCCAAGGTCCAACCGAAGCGGGGTATCGGAGCAGTCCTCGAGTCATCGCCGAGTGGTCCGCCCCGTCTGTGATGGTGCGGAGGCGACGGCGAGGTCGGCACCGGCCCGCCGTGCCCGACGCAGGGCGCCCACCAGGAGAGTTGTCAGCAACGCGGCGTCGACATCGTGCCCCATGGCATCGGTGACGGAGAGCTGGACCGTGTCCCGGTCGATCACGTAGTCGAAGGTGTCACCCCCGACGTGGTCGGCCGGCTCCAGCGCCCCGGCGACCGCGAACTGCGCCGCCTCGCACGCCAGGGACGCCGGGAGCAACCGATGCTGGATCTCCGCGGCCAGGCTCAGCGGGATGGTGCGGCGGCCCCACTGGTACACGTCGGTGAAGGGCCGGTTCGCGATCACGATGTACGCCAGGGCGTGCGCGATCTCGCCGACCTCCCGCATCACCTCCGCGTCCGGCGCCGCGGGCAGGAACAGTTCCAGGAGTCCGATGGCGTCCCCGCGGTTGGTCACCGGGGCGACGATCCGCACCAGCGCACCCGCGTCCTTGTCATCCACGCTCGGCCGCTGGGTGCGGATCACGTCCTCGTACCGGGTGCCCCGCAGCCTGATGCGCCCGCGGGCTCATCGGTCTCGACGCTGCCCGCCGTCCCCAGCCGCACGACCGAGCCACCGGCGAAATCGGTGATCAGGAACGACACCGACACGGCCCCGAGGTGCCATTTGAGCATGCGCGCGACCACGTCGAGCGACTCTACGGGCGCCGCGGCCTCCGCCGCCGCCAGCGCCCCCGCCAAGGTCATCGCCCTGCCCCGGCCACCCCCGTTCTCAGGAGTAGGAGGGGGAGCCGCCCCGTCCCCGTCAGGCCCGCACACGGTCACGGTGACTCCTCGCTGCTCGCTGACTCTCAGGGCTCCGTCCCGGTTGCGCGAGGGGTCGGCGCCAAGCCCGCTGCCGGTTTGATGTCACATGGCACCACAGGGCCCCTGAACAGGCTCAGCTGCCGACGGACCGGCCGTCGAACGGCCTGGCATCGGCGCCACTCCGTGGGGCGTTCCCGGGCCTGACGTCAGGGGAGAAGCGGTCGCGGCACGCAGCGGCAGGCTCCGCCGGCAGCGGCCAACCGAGGGTTCCGCGGCGGTCGAACCGCATCCAGGCAACGCGCTCGACCGCCTTGCGCAAGTGGAGTGCCGAGCGCGAGAGAAGAGGCTGCGCGCCTGCCGCGTCCGCTGTTCCCGCGCTCTGGTGGTCAGGGGCATCCCTGGGTTGGTGTCGGAGGCGGCTGGGGGCAGGCTGGGAGGGGAGAGCAGACACATCGGCCATGGAGCGGCTGAAGGGGCTCAGGATGATCGAGATGGCGGATATCCGTGAGTGGCGCCCCCACGACTGGCTCGATGCGGGAGGGCGTGGTGCGACCCCCGACAGGCGAAACGTGAAGGCGGTGACCGATGAGTTCCGCCGAGGAGATCGCGCCCAAGGCCGAAGCGGCCATGGCGGCGCCGAGGAGACCGTCGGTCGTGTCGCCGACCGGCGCCTGCGGGCCCAGGCCGTGGTGTCCAGGTCAGGGGCCACACCAAGCAGCATGGGCGAAGGCCGAGGATGCCTTCGAACACTGACCGCGGCCCCCGCCCCGGCGCACTGGTGCGCTTGTTCAGTTGAACCGCACGTGGAGGTGCCAGACATGGCCATCACGAAAGGCGGTGCGGCTCACCCCAAGTCACAGGGGCGGCGTCTGGCCGACAGCCGCGCTGTGGAAGTCGCGTCCAGGATCGGGCTCTGCGCCCGGGGAGTGATCTACGTTCTGGTGGGACTCCTGGCAGTGCAGATCGGGTTCGGTGGTGGCAGTGGCAAGGAGGCCGACCGGTCAGGCGCGGTGGGGACCATCGCCGAGCAGCCGTTCGGCCGGGTGCTGTTGTGGGCTCTGGTGGCGGGGCTGGCGGCGATGGCGTTGTGGCGGCTGTCCGAGGCGGCGTTCGGACAGACGGTGACAGGCGGGGACAAGTGGACTCGTCGCTTGGGCTCGCTGGGATTGGCGGTGTTCTACGCGGTGATCTGTGTGGGCGTGGTGCAGACGGCGCTGGCCGGCGGTTCCTCCGGCAGCCGGCCCGGCGATGAGACGTCGAAGGAGTACACCGCGAGGGTGTTGGACTGGCCGGGCGGCCGGGTGATCGTCGGCGCGTTCGGAGCCGTTCTGGCCATCGTGGGCGTGGTGATACTGGTGCGTAGCCTGATGCGGAAATTCGAGAAGAACCTCCGAACGGACGAGATGAGCCCGGCGACGCGGCGGGTCGTCGCGGTGCTGGGCATCGTCGGAGGCGTGGCGTGCGGAGTGGTCGCGGCCGCGTCCGGCCTGTTCGTCCTGCTGGCGGCGGTGCGCTTCGACCCCAGCGAGGCCAAGGGCCTGGACGAGATCTTGCGTTCGTTCGCCGCAACCCCCGCAGGGCCCGTACTGCTGATCGCCGCCGCGGTGGGCCTCGTGCTGTTCGGCGTCTACTCGTTGTGCGAAGCCCGATGGCGCGAAGCCGCTGAGCACGGCACTCCGGCGGAACAGTCGACCGGGGCCCCGGGCTCGGGGACACGCCCCAGTGCGTCCTAGAAAGGGGAACGCGTCCGGCTCCGCGGCGGGCCGTTCGCCTCTGTTCGGGCGGCCCGGCCGCGCGATCCGCCGGTTGCGGGCGAGGCGCCGGTGGGTTCAGGCCGGCGATCTCGAGCTGTGGCAGCGTTCGCTGGGGTTCGCGGCGCTCGGGTTCCTGACACTGGTGCCCCTGCTGATCGTCGTGTCCGCGGCGGATCCGGCGAGCGGACGGGGTTTCGCGCAGTGGCTCGGAGATGGTCTCGGCGTATCGGTGGCCGCCAGGGAGGACATCGAGCGGTTGTTCGTCCTGCCGGGTCAGACGTTGCGGACCACTACGGCGTTCGGCCTTGCCGTGCTCGCCGTTTTCGGTCTGTCGTTCGGCGCGACGGTGCAGAGCGGTTACGAGAAGGCATGGGATCTGCCCCCGGCCCGCTGGTGGGCCAGGTGGCGGCATGTCGTGTGGCTCGCCGTCCTCATCGGAGTCCTCTTCCTGTCCGCGATCACGCCGCTGTGGGGCGCGTCGCCGATTCGCGGGATGATCACGGTACTGAGCGGTGCCCTCTTCTTCTGGTGGTCCCAACGGATGCTGCTCGGTGGCCGGGTCCCTTGGGGTGCCCTGCTACCCGGCGCGGTGACCACCATGGCCGGGCTCCTCGGCCTCCGAGTCTTCTCCCGGCTCGTGTTCTCACCGCTGATCGCATCCAGCGCCGTCGCCTACGGCCCGATCGGAACCGTCCTTGTCATCCAGTCCTGGCTGGTCGGCGTCGGTGTCGTCGTGTTCGGGGGTGCGCTGGCCGGCCGAATGCTCCACGAGGAGCTCCCCCGCGTGGCACATGCCCTGAGACGGCGCGGATAGGGTTCGCCGCCCCTCCCACTGCCGCACAGGCGGGTGGACCGCGGACGAATGGAGACCGCTGTGGCGCGCTTCCGGCGCTTGAGGGCGATCTCCGGCTCGAAGGACCCTGTCTCGGTACCGGGGGCACAGACAGGGCCGGCGGGCACGTGCACCAGGTCGCCGGGTGTAGCACGGCTCGGGACGGGACGCAGTGTTAGGAAGGGCGCATGAAGGAACTGTTCCGGCGGAATCGGAAGTCGCCGCAGCGTCCGCTCGTGGGCCGGCGTCCGCCCGATCGAGGTGGCTCCGCGAGTTCGACGATGGGTTCGGGGGTCGGCTTCGGTTCGGCGCTGCGCCTCCTGCTCAACGTGCATACCGCCGCCGGACAGGTCTTCGCACTGCAAGTCGCGATCGTGTTGCTGCTGGTCGTGGCCGGAGTGACCGCTCTCGCAGTCCAGGTGGCGCGCGACGGTACGCGAGAGGCGGAGCGCCAGTCGGTGACCGCGGCCGAGACGTTCGCGAACGCCCCCGGCACGGCCGAGGCCCTGAAGAGCGCGGACCCGACGGCGGTGCTGCAGCCACGCGCGGAAGCAGCCAGGCAGCGGACGGGCGTGGACTTCGTCGTTGTCCTGGACACCAACGGGATCCGTCTCACGTATCCCGATCCCCGAGAGATCGGGAAACCGTTCGTCGGCACCATCAAGCCGTCGCTCGAAGGCCGCACCATCGTCGAGCGGGCGGGCGGACCACCCGTGCCCGGGGGCACCGGAACAGCCATCCAGGCCGTGGCTCCGGTGAAGGACACCGACGGTTCGGTGGTCGGCCTGGTGTCCGCCGGGATCACGGTCGAGAACGTTTCGAACCTGGTCGATCAGCAGCTGCCGATCATCCTCGGCACCGGGGCGGCCGCACTCGTGGCGTCCACACTGGGGACGGCTCTGGTGGCCAGACGGCTGCGCCGGCAGACGCACGGTCTCGCTCCGGCCGAGATGACGCGGATGTACGAGCACCACGACGCGGTGTTCCACGCCGTGCGCGAAGGAGTGCTGATCATCCGTGCCGATGGACGACTGCTGCTGGCGAACGCCGAGGCGCGGCGGCTGCTGGACCTGCCGGCGGACGCCGAGCAGCGGCCGGTGGGCGACCTGGAGCTGGATGAGCGGACGGCGCGGCTGTTGTCGTCGAGCGAGCCGGTCACGGACGCGGTGCACCCGGCCGGGGACCGTCTGCTGGCGGTGAACAAGCGGCCCACCGCCCCGTACGGAGGGCAGGCCGGCTGGGTGGTGACCCTGCGGGACACGACGGAGCTGGCGGCGGTGACCGGGCGGGCGGAGGTGGCGCGGGAGCGGCTGAGGCTGCTGTACGACGCGGGCGTGCGGATCGGGACCACGCTGGATGTGACGCGCACGTGCGAGGAACTGGCGGAGGCGGCCGTCCCCCGATTCGCCGGTGTCGTCACCGTGGAGCTGCTGGATCCGGTGCTGCAAGGTGAGGAACCGCCCGGTGCGAGCACCGAGATGCGCCGGACCGCCGCCTTCGGCCTGGAGGGGGCCCATGCCCTGCACCCTGTCGGTGAGCTCATCCGGTTCGTTCCCGCCGGCCCTGTCGCCGCCGCGGTGATCAGCGGCCGGGCGGTCCTGGAGCCGGATCTGAGCGCGTCGGAAGGCTGGCGGATCCAGGACCCCGAGCGTGCCCAGCGGGTCCTGGACCAAGGCATCCACTCCCTCGTCGTGGTCCCCCTGCGGGCGCGGGGCGTACTCCTGGGAGCGGCGAACTTCTGGCGCACGGACGGCTCACCACCGTTCGACGAGGAGGACATCTCCGTCGCCGAGGAACTGGCCGCCCGGGCGGCGGTGTGCATCGACAACGCCCGCCGCTACACCCGCGAGCACACCATGGCGGTCACCCTGCAACGCAGTCTCCTGCCACGTGGACTGCCCGAGCAGAACGCCCTGGAGGCCGCCTCCCGTTACCTGCCGGCCCAGGCCGGGGTGGGCGGCGACTGGTTCGATGTCATCCCTCTGTCCGGTGCCCGTGTGGCGCTGGTGGTCGGAGACGTCGTCGGCCACGGGCTGCACGCGGCAGCCACCATGGGCCGGCTGCGTACCGCCGTGCACAACTTCTCCACCCTGGACATGCCTCCCGATGACCTGCTGAGCCATCTGGACGAACTGGTGGCTCACATCGATGACCAGGAGTTCGATGACCAGGAGTCCGCCGCGGGCGAGGACGGGCAGGGGATCACCGGGGCCACCTGCCTCTACGCCATCTACGATCCCGTCGACGGGCGCATGGTCGCCGCGACCGCCGGCCACCTGGGGCCCGCCGTGGTCCATCCCGACGGGGCGGTGGAATTCCCCCGGCTGCCGATCTCTCCGCCGCTGGGCCTGGGCGCCGGCCTGCCGTTCGAGAGCGCCGAAGTGACCTTGCCCGAGGGTTCCCGACTGGTGCTCTACACCGACGGGCTGGTCGAGGACCGCACCCGGGACCTGGACGCCGGCCTGGAGGCCCTGCGCCGCGCCCTGACCGGGCCCGGCCGTACCCCGGAGGCCACCTGCGCCGCGGTCATCGACGCGATGCTGCCCGCCCGTCCGACCGATGACGTCGCACTGCTGGTGGCCCGCACGCGCCGACTCGGTTCCGGGCAGGTCGCCGTGTGGGACGTGCCGCGCGATCCCGCAGCGGTGTCCCGGGTCCGCACCGCCTGCGCCCGCCGACTGGAGGCCTGGGGTCTGGAGGACATCGCGTTCGCCACCGAGCTCGTTCTCAGCGAGCTGATCACCAACGCCATCCGCTACGGCGCCGAGCCCATCACCGTCCGTCTGCTGCGGGACCGCACCCTGATCTGCGAGGTCTCCGACGGCTCCAGCACCTCCCCGCATCTGCGCCGGGCCAAGACCACCGACGAGGGCGGCCGCGGCCTGTTCCTCGTCGCCCGGTACGCCGAACGCTGGGGCACCCGCTACACACCCGACGGCAAGGTCATCTGGACCGAACAGTCCCTCCACGGTGGGGCAGCCGAACCCGGCGGATACGGGGGCGACTTCCTGCTGGACCAATGGACCGAGGACGACTCCTGACCGCTACGGAGGGCGTCTTGTACATTCGGCATCCTTGCCGGTGCGAGCGCCTCGGCCATCCGTCGCGGGGCGGACGGCTATGCGCAACCGCAGCCAGCAGGACAGCCGGTCATCAGCGTCGCTCATGTCGAGGCCGAGCAGCTCCCGCGTACGCAACGGCCGGTACGGCGTCGCCTCGTTCGCAGAGGCCCGGTCCGCGGAGGCATGGGTTCCCTTGAAAAGGGTAAAAGGGGCGCAAAGAGTGCATATTCCCCCTTAGCCTTCGTGGGGACGCAGAGGCCGGAGGGTGCCATGGATCTTTGGCTGATCTGGTTGATCGCCGCAGGAGCGCTGGCGGTGGCGGAGATCTTCACTCTCACCGCCGCGCTCGGGATCCTGGGTGTGGCCGCGTTGGTCACGGCAGGGGTCGCCGCGTTGGGAGTCGCGCCGCCCTTGCAGTTCTTGGTCTTCACCGTCCTGGCCGCGGTCAGTCTGCTCTTCGTGCGCCCCATCGCGGCACGCCACCTGTTCAAGCCTCAGGCTGAGCGGTTCGGCGTGGACGCGCTGGTGGGCAGATCCGCCCAAGTCGTCTCGGAGGTGACGGGCCTGGGTGGCAGGGTCCGCATAGGCGGCGAGGAATGGACGGCGCGCGCCTATGACGAAACGCTGGTGATTCCCCCCGGAGCGACCGTCGACGTCATGGAAATCAACGGCGCCACCGCCCTCGTCTACCCCCGGGAGTGAGTGATGGAAGTCTCCGGCTTTCTCATCGCCGGCGTGATCGTCGCGCTCATCGCCGTATTCACCGTGGTGCGGGCGGTACGCATCGTCCCCCAGGCACGCGCTCGCAATGTCGAACGCCTCGGCCGCTACCGGCGGACGCTGAGGCCAGGTCTCAACCTCGTCATCCCCTATATCGACCGGGTCTATCCGGTGATCGACCTCCGGGAACAGGTCGTCTCGTTCAAGCCGCAGCCGGTCATCACCGAGGACAACCTTGTCGTCGAGATCGACACGGTCCTGTACTTCCAGGTCACGGATCCACGAGCGGCCGCCTATGAGATCGCCGATTTCCTCCAGGGCGTCGAACAGCTCACCGTCACCACCCTGCGCAACGTCGTGGGCTCCATGGACCTGGAGAAAACTCTCACCTCGCGCGACACCATCAACAACCAGCTCCGTGGCGTGCTGGACGAGGCCACCGGCAAGTGGGGGCTGAGAGTCAACCGGGTGGAGATCAAGGCCATCGACCCTCCGCAGTCCATCAAGGACGCGATGGAGAAGCAGATGCGTGCCGAGCGCGACAAGCGGGCGGCGATTCTCGGGGCCGAGGGACAACGGCAGTCGCAGATCCTCACGGCCGAAGGCGACAAGCAGTCCGCTGTCCTCCGCGCGGAGGGCAACCGTACCGCTGAGATCCTCAAGGCCGAGGGGCAGTCCCGGGCCATCGACGAGGTGTTCCAGGCCGTGCACCGGAACGACCCCGACCCCAAGCTGCTCGCGTACCAGTACATGCAGGTGTTGCCTCAGCTCGCCCAAGGAGCGGGGAGTACCTTCTGGGTGATCCCCAGCGAGGTCACTTCCGCTCTTCAGGGGGTGTCCCGCGCCTTCAGCGAGGTGCTGCCCCAGTCGCCGGCCACGCGGGAGACGTCCTCGGAGGACAGGGCGGCCGCCGAGGCCGCCGACGATGCGGCGCGAGCCGCGGAAGCCGCCGCCGAGGCCCTCGCCGACGCGGCTGAGGCCGACGCGGGCGCACGTCCCCTTCCCGACGGTCGTCGGGAAGCAGGGGGCGGGGAGTAGCCGTCGGCCGCTGTCCGACATGTGCCTGCTGCAGTGGCGTGGCGGGATCCAGGACGATCCGGTGATCCGGAGTCGGGGCGTCGGTCAGAGGCTCGTGAGGAGATCGTCGAGGGGGGCGGGTACCTGTTCGGGGTCCAGGGCCTCGACGAGGAGGCGGCCGTAGCGGATCTTGCGGCCCTTCTTCGTGCCGAGGAAGCGTCGCAACTGGCGCTGTCGGGGCCGACCGTGCTGCGCGGGCTGGTGCAGGAAGGTCTGCCAGGCACGGAGGTCGCCTTCGGCCTGGACGATCTCCTCGACTCTCGCCGTGCCCAGCGCGCGGACGAGTTCGTCCTCCAGGTCCGCCACGCACACGAAGAAGTCCCGGTGCGGCGCCCGTGCCCGCTGCAGACCGCGGTCGTAGAAGCTCCGCTCGCGCTCGTCGCACAGCCCTGCCAGGCGCAGGCCGAGGCCGGGTGGCCCGAGGAGCTCGGCATAGCGGCCGATGCTCATCGCGCCGCCCATCGACACGACGCACACTCCCTCGGCGGCGAGGTCCCGGCCACGCCGTGCGGCCAGCGCCTCAACGGCCGCGAGGTCACTCGGCCCTTCCAGCAGCACTGCCGTCCGCACCCCCAACCGCACAGCCAGTTCGCTCGCCGGCCCTCCGGGACCGCCGTTCGCCCAGCCACTGACCGCGTCACGGAATGCCCGTATGTCTGCCATGGCGCGAGTCTGCCTCCTCCCGCTACGGCACGGCGCGGGATTTTCGACGGCCCGCACACGCACGGGCGGCGTACGCCGACGTCGTGTCGGGGTCAGAGTGCTGAGGGACGGCCGGTCAGCCGCCGTCCGCGTCCGGGAGCGCTGCCGTGGAGGCGCCGAGGCGTGTCAGGCCGCCTTTCGCCGTATCGCTGATGCCGTCTCCTGCGACCGGAACCGCAGGCTGTTGCCGCTGTCGACGACGGGCGGTGGGTGAGGGGGCGGTGAGGACGGTGAGGCAGGCGATGACGAGTGCGATGCCTGTCCAGCCGGCGGCGGGGAGGCGTTCGCCGACGATCAGGACGGCGAGTACCGCGGCGACGGCCGGTTCGAGCAGGGACAGCGTGGTCGCGGTGCTGGCGGGTACGTGTGCGAGTCCCCAGCCGAACAGGACGTAGCCGGCGAACATGGGGACCAGCGCCATGTAGGTGCCGACGGCCGCGTTCGACCAGGAGCTGAGGAGCGGGGCACCGGTGACCAGCAGGACGGGCAGGAGGAGCAGTCCGCCGAGCCCGAAGGCGGCGCCCATCGCCGCGCGGGAGGGGATCTGGCGGGTCATGAGCCGGTGCGCGGCCCAGGAGTAGAGGGCGTAGGTCGCGGCGGCGACGAGACCGAGACTCACGCCGAGGAGCGTCGTGGCCACGGACGCCTGACCCGCTCCGCCGGCGGCGTGGGCGGCTTCGGCGACGCACAGCAGGACGGTGCCGAACAGGCCGAGGGCGGCCGCGAGCGTCCAGCGGCGCGTGAGCCGACGGCCGTCCACGACGCGTTCGATCAGGGCCGAGGCCAGCGGAGCGGTGCCGATCGACACCACGGTGCCGACGGCGACACCGGCCAGGTGCATGGAGCTGTAGAACGCCAGGGGATAGACCGCCACCGACGCCGCGCCGAGCAGCACCGTGCCGCGCTGGTCGCGCAGTCGGGGCGCGTGGCGGGCGATCTGCGGGGCGGCGACGAGGGCTTGGAGCAGGCCGCCCAGCCCCATGGCGACGGCACCGATGGCGAGCGGGCCCACGTCGGGAGCGAACGTGGCGGCCGTACCGGTCGTGCCCCACAGAACGGAGGCCGCCAGCACGCACAGCGCTCCCGTGCTCGCGGACCGGTGGTGTCCGGCGGGCCGCCTCACAGCCGGTCCAGCAGGGCAGCCGCCAGGGAGCGGGCGTGCTGGAGCCGGTCGCCGTCGCCTTCCAGGCCGGCACGGGCCATCGCGCCCTCCAGGAGGAATGCGAGGTGCTCGGCCAGCGCGTGCGCCTCGCCCGGACGGCCGGGCAAAAGCTGCTCCAGGTGGCCGGCGATCAGCCGCTCGACCTCCTCCTTGTGAGCGCGCACCACGGCCCGGCCCTCGTCTCCGGCCGGGAGCTCGGCGGCGGCGTTGAGGAGGCCGCAACCGCGGAAACCGTGCTCATACGCGAACGCCGCGTGGTCGGCGTAGGCGTCGAACACCGAAAGGACGCCGTCGCGCGGGCCTGCGGCCTGCTCCAGCCGCGCGCGGTACAGCCCGAGCCACTCTTCGTGCCGGGCGTCGAGGTAGGCCCGGACCAGGTCGGCCTTGGAGGAGAAGTTGTTGTAGAGGCTCATCTTCGCCACGCCGGCCTCGGTGGTGATCGTGTCGATGCCGGTCGCCGCCACACCGTCGGCATAGAAGCGCCGAGCCGCCGCCGCCAGCAGCCGCTCACGGGCGGGGCGCCGTCTCCCGCTCTCCGCCGTACTCGCATCGGTCACGCTCATCACACCCAAACTAGGTAGGTAGGTCTACCTAGATTACGGGAAGGAAGGGGTATCGCGGAAGCGGAGTCGAACGCCGGCCCGGCCTGCGGCGACCAGGGTGGCGAACCGGCCGCCTGCTGACGAAGGTTCTCGCTGCCTGGCAGCTCGGCGAACGAATAATCGGTTGCCCGGGGGCGATGGTGGTGGATGCAATGTCGGGCATGGCCAGCCATGTGCGCCCGTCACGGCGAGATGACATGAACGCGAATCGTCACACGGGGGACGTCCACCCATGAGTACGCCACCCTCGCCACCCGCGGCGGAGCGGACTGACGGATCGTCCGTCCGGATCGGCGCTCTCGCTCCGCTCACTCGGCCCGGCTGGGTCGAGGCGGGCCGACACCTGCTCGCTGGACTGGAGCTGGCCGTTCACGACGTCAACGACGCCGGCGGGATCGGCGGAAGACCACTCGAGCTGGTGGTCCGCGACACCGCGGCTGACCCGCGGAGGGCCGCGGCGGCCGTGGAGGAGTTGGCGCGCATGGGCGTGGCCGCCTTGGCGGGGGAGTATCACAGCGTCGTCGCGCGTGCGGCAGCCGGGAGGGCCGACGCGCTCGGCCTGCCGTACCTCTGTTCGTCGGCGGTTCTCGACGCGCTCACCGAGGAGCCGACGGAGTGGGTCGCGCGCCTTCCCCCGGCGCAGTCGCACGGCTGGCAGCTGTACGCGGACTTCCTCCTCGGCGCGGGCCACAGTCGAATCGCCGTGGCAACCGAGCCGAGTGTCTACTGGGCGTCAGGGGCGCGCATCCTTCGGGACCACCTCGCTTCACGCGGCGGCACCGTGAGCGAACTCGATGCGCGCGCGCTCGAACCCGAGGCCGTGTGCGACGAACTCGTCGACAACCGTGCGACAGCCCTCCTTCTGCTGGTCGGCTTCCCGGAGCCGGCGGTGTCGATCGTGAAGACTGTCCGCCGCGACCCGCGCCTCGCCGAGATCCTGATCGGTGCTCCGGCCGGGCAACCGGAGTTCGCCGAGTGGTCGGCGTCGCTGGGCGACGACAGCGCCGCCATCCCGTTCTTGCGCTACCTGCCCGATCGTCTGAGCCCACTCGGCGTACGCGTCGAGACGGCACTCCGCGAGCGGCTGGCCGAAGCGCCCTCGTTCGTCGCGTTCGAGGGCTACGACACGGTCGCGGTCCTCGCCGACATGCTGCGTTCTCACGGCGCGGACCGGGCGCGCCTTGCCGAATCCTGGCCGGGCGTCGCCGTCGAAGGCACCCGCGGGCGGATCGAGTTCTCCCGCAGGCCAGGCATCAGCGTGTGGCAATGGGCTCGGACGCCCATCCAAGTCGTTGACCGGGATCCGGCGGAACCCGATCGCTTCCGGATCCTTCACACCGGCTGAGAGAGCGCGTAGGCCCGACTGCCCTGATCTGCTCGAACCCGGGGCTGTCCACCTGTCTGCGTGCTCCGCCCTGCCGGCGCCCGCGGGATGGCTTGCGCGGGTGGAGCGCGGAGAGTGGGCGGGGTAACAGCGATCCAGGGCATTTTCGCCGTACGGGCATGGCTCGAGCTCCCCCCGGGCTCGTGGGCCCGCCCCGCAACCCAGTCCGTGCGTAGGAAACGGCTACGTCACCTGATGTCAACTGGCGTTGCGAATCTTGTTACCCCGCCTCGGAGGCAGTTTGCCGTTGCCGATCAAGGGCGTCAAGGGCGTCAAGGGCGGAAGGCGAAAGGGTGCGGCGACCCGAGCTGAGCCGGTCGAAGGGAGACGGGTGTCGGAGCAGGGAACTCGGCTCCGCTCAACGCCAGTTCGTACCCCTGGACCAGGCGGCCGTCGCGGGGAAGAGGCAGGTCATAGAGTGACCCGCATGTCCGATGAATTCCCTCCCGGGGCAGACACGGCCGGGATCGGCTCACGCGTGCTGCGCCTGCGTACCGAGCGGGGGCTGACCCAGGCGCATGTAGCCGGCACAGGATTCACCCGTGCCTACGTCTCCTCGGTCGAAGGGGGCAAGCGCACGCCGTCGAGGCGCACCACCGCCTATTTCGCCGACCGCCTGGGTGTGGACCCCGATGATCTCTTCTTCGGCTACGACGCGGGCAGGCGCAGGGAGTTGTGGCAGACGGTCGCCGAGGCGCGTACGGCCCTGTCCCAAGGAGAGATCGACCGGGCACATGAGGCATACCGGCAGGTTGTACGTGAGGCCGATGGTCAAGGCGACTGCGAACTCGGCTATGCCGGGCGATGCGGACTGGGGGCCGTGGCGAGGCATCAAGGCGACACGGATCGCGCGCTGGCCCTCTTCCGCGAGGCGGAGGAGCTGCTGGCCGGCCGGCCGCTCGCCGGCCGACTGCGAGCGGTCGTCGGTCAGATGGGGGCGCTCTTCGCCCGAGGTGAGATAGCCGAGGCCCTCGCGCTCGCCGAGCGGCATCTGCTCGCGGCCGCCGGGACGGACCAGCACGCCGCCGAATTCGCCCTGCGTGCGGCCTCCGTGCTGCCGCTCGTCGAGCGCGGGGAGCTCGAAGAGGCCGGAGCGGCCGCCGAAAAGGCCCTGAAGATCGCGCCTGTCGTCAAGGACCCCGAGATCCTTGCCCAGGGGTACTACCACCTCAACCGTGCGCTCACCGCCCTGGGCCGGTACGACCAGGCCGAGCAGATCCTCAGCAGGGCACTCGCCCTCTACGAGCACCTCGCCCTGCGCACCGAGGTGGGGATGTGTCACTTCGCCAGCGGCTATCTCGCCGCCCGCAGCGGCGACCTGCCCGGCGCCGAGGCCGGCCTCCGCCTGGCCGCGTCCGTCTTCACCGAGACCAGGTCGCGCCCACGTCTGGTCAATGCCCTGGCCGAACTCGCCGAAGTCGTCCGCCGTCAGGACCGGCTCGAGGAGGCGGCTTCGCTCGTCAGCACGTGCAGGGCTGCGGCCGGCGAGTACCAGGACCCGGAGCAGGCGGCCGAGCTGGACCGTATCGACGCGCTCATCGCGCTCGGCCAGGGGGAGGAAGCGGCCTGCGCGAGGCTGTTCAGGTCCGCCCTCGAGGGATACACCGGCATCGAGGCCGTCTACGAGATCGCCGCGACCTGCCGCCTCTTCGGCGACGCGTTGATGGCTTGGGGCCGGATCCAGGAAGCGGCCGAGGTCTACCGGCGGGGCCTCACGGCGCTCGAACGTCCGTAACCGGCTGGTCTCTCCCCCGAGGCCGGCCCCCAAGAACCTCGGGAACGGCCCCCGCGAAGCGGCCGCTTACCGGCCGGCCGCGAGGACCGTCGTCGTCCGCCCGGCAGGGTCGGTCGAGTCGGCGGTCGGGGGAGCGCCTATGCGGGGCCGGTCAGCCGACGAACGACTTGACCTGGCCGTAGACGGTGGCGTCGGTGCGCAGTTCGCTGTGGCTGAGGCAGGCGGTCTGGGTGTTGGTGGCGCCGGAGAGGGGGACGCTGCTGTCCGGGTTGATGACGCTGTCGCAGGCCGACCACCATGTGGCGTACCGGGAGGCGCCGGGCGTCTCGTCGCCGGAGTTCAGGGCGTTCAGGAAGCTGGACCCGGGACGCATCTCCGTACAGGAGGCGCCGCCGCAGAAGTAGGCGGTGTCCGTGCCGTGGTTGGGCCCGCCGAGGGAGATCCAGGCGTCGACCTTGGCGGCGCCGCCGAGGTTCTTCGTGTAGTAGCGGGACGAGAGTCCGCCCATGGAGTGGGTGACGACGTCGACCTTGCCGGCTCCGGTCGCCGCCAGTACGCGGTCGATCTCGGTGGAGAGCTGGGCGGCGGTGGTGGCGTTGGACTGGCCGGTGTTGTACGTCCACTGGTCGAGGTGGCCGGCCGGCCAGCCGTCGGCCTTGAAGCGGCCGGCCATGGTGTCCCAGGTGGAGCCGCTGGAGTTCCAGCCGTGGACGAAGACGATCGGGTCGGGCGCCGCTGCGGCCGGTTCGGCCCCGGAGGCGGGGGCCTGGAGCGCCAGGGCGCCGAAGAGGCCGGTGGCGAGCGAGGAGACCAGAAGGGGGCGAAGAGTGCGCATGATGTCCTTCCGTGGGGAGTCGGGGACCGGTGTGGCCCCTGGTGTGGCGCGGCTGGGCCGTCGACGGGGCGGCCCGGCCGGGTGACCGGACGAGCGGGCCGCCGATGGGCGGCCTGCGGACGGGCCGGTCGTCGACGGGCAGGCTGCCGTCAGGCCGGTTGCCGACAGGCCGTCCCGACCGGGCGGGGATCGTCAGGAGGCGGAGCGGTACGGGACGTGCTTGCCGACGGAGCGGTGCGCGCTGCCCGAGTTCTCGATCAACTGCGGGACGGCGTCGCGGTTACGGCTGATCGCGCGTTCGAGCACCTCGCCGGCCGGGTGAAGCTGCCCATGGACGGGCCCTTGGGGTACGGCTCGAAGGCGTGGCCGGCGGCCGGGGGCGCGCTGTGGTCGGGGGATCCGGCGAAGTGGCCCCCGCCACGAGCACTACTGCTGCGGTGAGGGGCTCAGACGGCGTGCGGGGGTTCGCATCTGCGGGGCACCAGACCTTTCGTAGACCGGCTCGCGGTGCGTACGGGCTGCGCGGCCGAGGCCCCCTCCTCGGGTAGGGAGGCATGCCCGGTCGCACGCTGTGCGGTGGGTCGGGTGGTGCGCGGGGCTGCCCGGGAGCGACGCCCGGCGGTGGAGCCGCTCCTGCGTGGCACTTCCATCAACAACGGTTTCGGAAGGTGTTACCCGCTTCGCCGAGTGTGCTGTTCCCCCGAGCGGACCGTCAAGTGAGCTGTCGGCAAAGGGTTATGGAGCTCAGGTGAGGATTCGGAGACAGCCTCCCACCCGGGCGACAACCCCCGTATCCACCGGCCCGACGACATGACGGTGCCCTCGCGTTCCGGAAGTCCGAGCCCCGCGAGTCCGCCACCCGGATCGGCAACGAGGCGCCCGTGCCGATGCTCCACGCCCGGCTGGACGACAACGTTCCCGACAACGGCGCCCCCGCGTCGCCATGCAAGCTCAGGGGATCGCGCCCGGTCACCGCGGACATCCGCTCGCCCGGCGTGTACGGGCGCGGCGCCGAGGGGAAGACGGCGGTCCCGTGCGCCGGCCGGGCCGTCAACGACCACCTGCGCGACGAACGCTGCCGGCGGCGGACCTCACCTGCGCCCGCCCCGAATCCTCAGCCGGTGCGCTCGGCCATGACGACCACACCCGGCCCGGTGTGCTCATCCGCGGGGAGCCGAAGTTCGGCGACCGGGCGCAGTCCGGCCCGCTCGATCAGGTCCACGAGTTGTTCCGGCCGCCATTGGTGTGTCGTCCAGCGAACGGGTACACCTCCGTACGCCTCCGTGCGCACCAGGTCTTCGTCACCGACGTGTGTCGCGGTGATCAAGTGCCCGCCTGGCTTCAACGCGCGCGCGAACAGGGCGAGAACCTGGGGAAGGACGTCACGGGGGAGGTTGAACAGTGACCACCACCCCAGCACGCCGCCAAGGGACGCTTCACCAAGGTCGAGGTCGGTGGCGGAGGCGACACTGAAGCGGCATCGCGGATGAAGACGGCGCGCGTTCTCGATCATCCGAGGAGAGAGATCCACCCCGGACACGTCGAGTCCGCGTTCGGCAAGGTAGGCGGTCACCGTTCCGGGTCCGCAGCCGACGTCGAGGACGGGCCCGAGCTCGCTCACGGTGTCGGCGAAGGCGTCGATCGATGCCTTGAGCCATGGATGGCTACGAATGTCGCCGACTCCCGTCGTCACCACCATGTCGGCGTAGTTGTCGGCCACGCGGTCATAGGATTCACGTACCACGTCGAGATCGGCTGGGCGGTCAACAGAGTGTGCGCGCATCAGCCAACGATAGGACGCCGCGACGGCCTTGGGACCGGCGCAGCGGTTGACGCCGATCCGTTGATCACGACCCGGCTGTACGCAGGGCGCTGACGCGATTCTCGTACGGGCGGCGGGCCTTGCGCTCCGCGCGGGGTGCAGCCCCGGCCGCGACGAGGGGCCGGCGCCGTACGGTCACCCCCAGGCCACCGTCCGCCGGCGGTGAACACCGGCCCGAGCGGGCCCGACGCTCACTACAGTCCGGTCTCATGACGACGGTAACCACGCGCACGGTCGAGTACCCGGCCGACGGCCTCACGATGATCGGGCACCTCGCGCTCCCGGCCGGGGTCGACCGCCGGCCCGCGGTCCTGGTCGGGCCCGAGGGGCCGGGGCTGAACGACTTCCAGCGCCGTCGGGCCGACGCCCTGGCCGAGCTGGGGTACGTGGCGCTGGCCTTCGACATCAACGGAGGGCGCTGGTTCACCGACCCCGAGGAGATGCTGGCGCGTGTGACCCCCCTGCTCGCCGACCCCGACCGGATGCGGGGCATCGGCCACGCGGCGCTCGACGTGTTGCGCGCCGAACCGCGGACCGACCCCGACCGGATCGCCGCCGTCGGCTACGGCACCGGGGGCGCGATCGCGCTGGAACTCGGGCGCGACGGCGTCGACCTGCGGGCGATCGGGACGGTCAACGCCCTGACCACGGGCCGACCGGGCGAGGCGGCGCGCATTCGCTGCCCCGTGTGGGCCGGGGTCGGGTCGGAAGACCCGATCATGCCGTCCGCGCAACGGGACGCGTTCACCGCCGAGATGCAAGCCGCGGGCGTCGACTGGCGCCTCGTGGTCTACGGCGGCGCCTTGCACGCCTTCCACCACCCGCCGGTCGACCAGACCGTGCTCCCCGGCGTCGGCTACCACCCACGGCACGCGCGGCGAGCCTGGCGCGACATCGTGGGCCTGCTCGCCGAGTGTCTGCCCGTAACGGAGTGAGCTGATCGCCTCGGTGGTGGCCGACTCGTGACGTGTCGCTGTTGGGCCGAACGAGTGAGGGAGGCGAGGATGGGTGCATGAGTAGGTACGAGAGGTACGACGTCACCGACGAGCAGTGGGAGGGCCTCGCGCAGGTCGTGCCCCTGCGGGGGCGGGACGAGTGGCCGTCAAGGGTCGATCACCGGACGCTTCCCGAGCAGTACGAGGCCGCCGAGCAGCGGCGCATGATCGTGTTGCGGGTGCAGGTCTTCGCCGATGCCCGCGAGGTGGCCGAATACCTCATCGCCCAGATTCCCGTTCTGCTGGATCTGACCGGTGCCGACACCGATGTCGCCAAGCGGATCCTCGACTTCAGCAGCGGCGTCGTCTTCGGCCTCGGCAGCGGGATGCACCGGGTCGACCGCAACGTCTTCCTGCTGGCGCCGGCCGGGACCGAGGTGGAAGGCGCGGCCGACGCGGCATCGGAGGACGAGGAGGGGGTCGGGGCCGCCGTCCCCCGATCGTAGGAAGGTCATGACGGCGTAACGGTTCGTCATATGACCGACTGCGTACGGTCCGATCATGGACTTCACCGGCGACCTTACGCCCGATTCCGCTGCTTCCGCCCCCTCCACCGCATCATCGACCGCCACTCGCACCGGCACTTCCACCAGCACGGACGCCGGCACTTCCACCAGCACCGACACCCGTACTCAGACCGGCACTTCCACCAGCACCGACACCCGTACTCAGACCGGCACTTCCACGAGGACTGACACCGGCACTTCCACCAGCACCGACACCGGTTCCCCCGCCGTTCCCGGACCCGCGCGTGACACGCCGCGGCACGTCACGGCCGGCTCCAGGCGGCGGCCCGCCCGCCCCGTCGTCACCGAACTCCGCCTCTCCGCCTTCGCTTCCCACCGCGCCGCCGTCTATCCCCTGGGGCCCGTGACGCTGTTCACGGGGGCGAGCGGCAGCGGCAAGTCCAGTGCCCTGCGGGCGTACGAGGCGCTGGCCCGGCTCGGGGCGGGCGACGACCTCGCGTCCGTGTTCCCCGACGCGGCCGACTGCGTGCCCGAGCGGGCCAGGCCGGACGCGGAGGGACGGCGGGGGTTCCGGATCGGCTGCACCGTCGACGGTCCGGCCGGCCCCGTGGAGCTCGACATCGCCGTCCAGGCCGAGCCCCGGCTCCGCGTCGTCGGAGAACGGCTGACCTGCCGCGGCCGTACGCTGCTCACCACGGCGCTCCGCGACCCCGGCCGCAGCAGTGTCCAGGCCGAATGGCACACGGCCGGAGCCACCCCCGTCACCCGCGCGCCGCTCCCGGACGATCTGCTGGGCACCGCCCTGCTGCCGCTGCGGGTGGCCGGCAAGACGAAGGGGCAGCTCGAAGTCCTTGCCGCCGCCGAACAGGTCGTGGTCGCGCTGCGGTCGGTCTTCGCCTGCGACCCCCGGCCGCATCGGATGCGGGCCCCCGTCCCGGTCGGGGAGGGGCGGTTGCGGCGCGGCTGCGACAACCTCGCCGAGGTCCTGCACCGCACCCGTACCGACTGCCCGCGCCGTCATGCCCGGCTCGCCGCGGTCGCGGGCGCCGGGTGCGTCGGGCCGGTCACGGGGCTCGGCGTCGAGGAGCTGCCCGACGCCATGGTGCGAGCGGTACTGGAGAGGGCGGCGCGAGCCGCCGGGCCGGAGGGCATGTCCGGGGGAGCCGGGGTGCCTGCCGCCACCCCGCTGGGCCGGCTCGGCGACGGCGAACTGCGCTACCTGGCACTGGCCCTCGTCCTGCTCACCGGCCCCGGCGTGCTCGCCATGGACCAACTCGCCGAAGTGCCCGACGCGATGAAGACCTTGACCGTTGTCGCGGACGGTTTCGACCGGGGGCTCGACCGGCGTCAGCTCCGCGAACTGCTCGGCCTCGCCGCCGCCATCTGCGCGGACGGTCATATCCGGGTCGTCGGCGCGATCGGGGAGGCGGCCTCGGCGACCGCACGGGAGACGCCCGGCGTGTCAGTGGTAGACCTTGAGCCGTGAGTGAACTGGATGTAGCGGGATTGCAGCGGAGGCTGGCCGAGTTCGCCGCCTCCCGGGAGTGGCAGCCGTACCACACACCGAAGAACCTGGCGGCGGCGCTCAGCGTCGAGGCGGCCGAACTACTGGAGATCTTCCAGTGGTTGACGCCCCAGGAGGCGGACCGCGTGATGGATGACCCGGACACGGCACACCGGGTCGCCGACGAGGTCGCGGACGTACTGGCGTATCTGCTCCAGTTCTGCGGGGTCCTCGGCATCGACCCCCTCGTGGCGTTGTCGGCGAAGATCGACCGGAACGAACTGCGCTTTCCGGTCGGCAGGCCGCCGGGACGGGCCTCGCGTGCCACCGAGGACGGCGATCGTCACTCTTCGGAGTGATCGGCTTCGCCCCGTCGAGCTTCCTGTCCACAGATTTCCGAATTCCTCTGGAGTTCTGGCTCAGCTGCCTTCACTCTGGGTAATGAAGGAGTGAGCAGTAAGTCATACGAACGGGGGCGGCGTCTATGGAAGCGGAGCGACTCATCGCGGCCGGCAGGCACGCACTGGCGCAGAGTGGAACGGCGTTGGACATCGTGGCGGAGGCCTGGCAGGCGCAGGCCCTCGCCCAGGCGATAGGAAGTCATCTCGCGCTCTGCGGTCCGCTGGAGCTGCGGAGCGAGGCGAACGGGCTGAGCGAGATCGGCGGGGCGCGCGGAGGGGTGGACCATCCCGTGCTGCGGGCGGGTGGTCCGAGGGCCGCTCAGCTCACGGAAGTCGGGGACCCTCGTGCGGCGTTGACCTCGCTGGGAGAACTCCTCGGGGAGGTGGGAATCGCCCTCGTCGGGGTGGCCTGTGCCACGGACGAGGAGGGGCTGTACTGGCAGTGCATCGAGGCGATCGACGCGGCCGACGAAGCGAACGACCGGGTCCGCGGGATGCTGCGCCGGCTCGCGGTACGGGAGCGGGACCGGCCGCCCGACGCGGCCTGGGGCCGAGCGGGCCCGGCGGCGGGTCCGCGATGAACGGTGTCGGTCCATGTCGGGACGGCGAGCGTCGGGCGCGGGGGCGTCGCGCGCACGACGGTCATGTGCTTCTGGTCCGGGAAGACCGGGCCGGACCACGGTCACTGGCCCGGCGGGACGTGGCCCGCCGGCGGGCGGATATTCACTCGGCCGGGACGGCGCGGCCCGCGTGCTGACGAAAGGGTTGACAGCCGCTCGACAGTGCAGGATGGAGGCATGGATCTTCGAATCTTCACCGAGCCCCAGCAGGGGGCCGACTACGACACCCTCCTCAAGGTCGCCAAGGCCGCCGAGGAACTCGGCTTCGACGCCTTCTTCCGCTCGGACCACTACGTCAGCATGGGCTCCGGCGACGGCCTGCCCGGGCCGACGGACGCGTGGATCACCCTGGCCGGTCTGGCCCGGGAGACCCGCCGGATCCGCCTCGGCACCCTGATGACCGCCGGCACCTTCCGTCTCCCCGGTGTCCTCGCCATTCAGGTCGCCCAGGTCGACCAGATGTCCGGCGGCCGGATCGAACTGGGCCTCGGGGCAGGCTGGTTCGAGGAGGAGCACCGGGCGTACGGAATCCCGTTTCCCAAGGAGAAGTTCGGCCGACTCGAGGAGCAGCTGGCGATCGTCACCGGGCTGTGGGACACCGAGGTCGGCAAGACGTTCAGCTACGAGGGCGAGTTCTACCAGCTCACCGACTCGCCCGCGCTGCCCAAGCCGGCTCAGACCAAGGTGCCGGTGCTCATCGGCGGGCACGGCGCGACCCGTACCCCGCGCCTGGCCGCGCGGTACGCCGACGAGTTCAACATCCCCTTCGCCTCGCTGGAGGACAGTGAACGACAGTTCGGCCGCGTCCGGGCCGCCGCCGAGGCCGCCGGCCGCTCGGCCGACGAGCTGGTGTACTCCAACGCCCTGGTGGTCTGTGTCGGCAAGGACGACGCCGAGGTGGCCCGCCGGGCGGCGGCCATCGGCCGGGAGGTGGAGGAGCTGAAGGCGAACGGCCTGGCCGGTTCACCCGCCGAGGTCGTGGACAAGATCGGCCGGTACGGAGCGATCGGGGCGTCCCGGATCTATCTCCAGGTCCTCGACCTGGACGACCTGGAGCACCTGGAGCTGATCTCCGCCCAGGTGCAGTCGCAGCTGGGCTGAGAGCGAGGACACGTCATGACATCCACACCTTCCTCCACCCGTTCCCTGGCCGAGGCGCTCGACGAGGAGGTGCTCGTCCTCGACGGAGGGCTCTCCAACCAGCTCCAGGCGCAGGGCTGCGACCTCTCCGACGAGCTGTGGTCGGCCCGGTTGCTCGTCGACGGCCCCGAGCAGATCGAGGCGGCGCACGCGGCGTACGCACGGGCGGGCGCCCAGGTGTTGATCACCTCCAGCTATCAGGCCGCCTTCGAGGGCTTCGCCCGCCGAGGCATCGACCGTGCGGGGGCGGCGCGGTTGTTCGCGCGGAGCGTGGAGCTGGCGCGTGCGGCGGCACAGGGAGCCGCGCGGCAGGTGTGGGTCGCCGGTTCCGTGGGACCGTACGGTGCGATGCTCGCCGACGGCAGCGAGTACCGGGGCCGGTACGGACTCACGGTGCGCGAACTGGAGCGGTTCCACCGGCCCCGGATCGAGGCGATCGTGGCCGCCGGGCCGGATGTGCTGGCACTGGAGACCGTGCCCGACATCGAGGAGGCGGAAGCGCTGCTGCGAGCCGTCGAGGGATGCGGGGTGCCGGTGTGGCTCTCGTACACGATCGCGGGGGACCGTACCCGGGCCGGGCAAAGGCTGGAGGAGGCGTTCGCGCTCGCGGTCGGCAACGACCAGGTGATCGCGGTCGGTGTCAACTGCTGCGAGCCGGGCGATGTCGCCGGGGCCGTGGAGGCCGCCGCCGGGACGACCGGGAAGCCGGTGGTCGTCTACCCCAACAGCGGCGAGGAGTGGGACGCGGAGGCGCGGGCCTGGCGCGGGGGCGTGAGCTTCGACCCCGGCAGCGTGCGGGACTGGCAGGCGGCCGGGGCCCGGCTCGTCGGCGGCTGCTGCCGGGTCGGCCCTGGCGGGATCGCGGCGCTCGCCGAAGCGCTCACGCCGGCGAACGGTCAGGGCCTGTCCGGCGGATCAGGGCAGGACAGGCCCTGAGGAGGGCTGCGGAGTGGTCACAGCGCTTGCCGTATCAGGGCAACTGATCGCATTCCCGAGGTCCGGTCACCGGGGTGTTCCGGTCGGGCGTCAGGCGCGGCAGCGCAGCATCTCCAGCGGGGGGTGGTCGAGGAGGTCCGCCCAGAAGTCCGCACCGAACTCACGGATGCCGGCCTCGGACACCGTCAGCGGGACCCAGGTCAGCTCACTGAACCCGGTGGACCGCAGACACTCCTCGTAGACCTCGCGGCGCGGGGCCCCGCCGACGATGCTGATCGGCTGCGGGTCGAGGAGAGCCGTGACCCGCACGCGCGGACCCGTCTCGATCTCCTCGCCCGTCGGCTCGCAGCGGAACCCGTACTTCTCCAGGGACAGGCAGTCGAACTCGTAGTCGGGCTTCTGGGCGAACACGAAGAACTCTCCACCGGGGACGAGACTTTCGTGGATGTTGCGGCACATCCGCTTCATCGTCGCGATGTCCTCGGCGTAGTTGAGGCACTGCACTCCCAACGCGATGTCGAAGCGCCGGTCGAGAGGCCGCAGCTCGGCCACGTCACCCACCTCGTAGTGCACACCCAGCGGGTCACGCCGCTCGATCTCCCGTGCGGCGGCGATCATCTCGACGGAGATGTCGATGCCGAGGACGTCCGCGGCGCCGCGCCGCTTGAGCTCCCTGCTGTAGAAACCGGTGCCGCAGGCCAGGTCGAGAACCTCCTTGCCGGTCACGTCCCCGACCATCCCCAGGAAGCTCGGCACCTCCCCGTAACGTATCAACGGCAGGGACTTGAACCCCTCGAATGCCTCGCCGATCGCGTCGTACTGTTGCACGCTCACGTGCTGTCCTCTCCTGTACTTCGTGGCAAGCAAGTGCTGACGTCGCGCGACTCGCGGGAAACGTCGATCTCCGACGCGGTTTCCAGCTGATCGCGGTTCGTGCGAGGAGTACACAGCCAACGAGCGGTCTCGGCTAAGGGATGGATGACCTGAAATCACCCGCCGTCCGAGACCAGAACTTCGTAGGTATCCACAAGGTTCAGGCCGTCTCGCTTCTGGCTCATGGTCCAGCATGCCCGCCGACCGCTCGGCGTTCGCAACCTCGGCGAAGCAGAGCCGCCGCCGCTCACCGGTCGCCGGAAAACCCCTGGTCGGGGGAGGAGTGGGCGGAGATACTCGGTCATGTGTTCCTGACGATCAGTACGACCGGCACCCCCGAACGTCCCGCGACCGATCTGGGCTTCCTGCTGCACAAGCATCCCGACAACGCGCAGACGTTCTCGACCTCGCACGGCACGGCGCACGTCCTCTACCCCGAGGCGTCCGTCGAGCGGTGCACCGCCGCGCTCCTCCTCGAGGTGGACCCCGTGGCGCTGGTGCGGCGCGGCAAGGGCAAGGGCCGGGGCGGTGCCCCCGACTCCGCGCTCGCGCAGTATGTGAACGACCGGCCCTACGCCGCGTCGTCGCTGCTCGCCGTCGCCCTCGCCACGGTCTTCAAGAGCGCGCTGCGCGGGGCGTGCAAGGCGATGCCCCAACGGGCCGCCGAGCCGCTGCCGCTGCGCATCGAGGTCCCGGCGCTCCCGGCCCGAGGCGGTGCGGAGCTGGTCCGCAAACTGTTCGGGCCGCTCGGCTGGGACACGGTGGACGCCGAGCCGGTCGCGCTCGACAGCGCGTTCCCCGAGTGGGGCGACTCGCGCTACGTGCGGCTCGCCCTCGAAGGGGAGCTGCGGCTCGCCGACGCCCTCAACCAGCTCTACGTCCTGCTGCCGGTGCTCGACGACGCCAAGCACTACTGGGTGGCGCCCGACGAGGTCGACAAGCTGCTGCGCGCCGGTGACGGCTGGCTCGCCGAACACCCCGAGCACAAGCTGATCACCAGCCGTTATCTGTCCCGCCGCTGGGGCCTGACCCGCGAGGCGATGGAACGCCTGGAGCTGGTGCGGCTCGCCGAGAGCGACGGCCTGGACGTCGACGACGTCGACAACGCCGTCGACGAGACCAGCGACACCGAGGAGCGGCCCGTGCCGCTCGCCGAGCAGCGGCGCGAGGCGATCCTCGCCGCGCTGCGGGCCGCCGACGCGACCCGGGTCCTCGACCTCGGCTGCGGCCAGGGCCAGTTGGTGCAGGCGCTCCTCAAGGACGTGCGCTTCACCGACATCGTGGGCGTCGACGTGTCCGTACGCGCGCTGACCGTCGCCGGGCGACGGCTCAGGCTGGAGCGGCTCGGTGAGCGGCAGGCCGGCCGGGTGAAGCTCATCCAGGGCTCCCTCGCGTACACCGACAAGCGGCTGACGGGTTACGACGCGGCGGTGCTCAGCGAGGTCATCGAGCATCTCGACCTGCCGCGGCTGCCCGCGCTCGAGTACGCGGTGTTCGGCTCGGCCCGCCCCCGCACGGTCCTCGTCACCACGCCCAACGTCGAGTACAACGTCCGCTGGGACTCCCTCCCGGCCGGGCACGTCCGGCACGGCGACCACCGTTTCGAGTGGACCCGTGAGGAGTTCCGCGGCTGGGCGGCGCGCGTCGCCGAACAGTACGGATACGGCGTCGAGTTCACTCCGATCGGCCCCGACGACCCCGAGGTCGGCCCGCCCACCCAGATGGCCGTCTTCACTCAGAACGCCCCGACCGCGAAGGAGGGCACGGCATGACCGACACGACCCGCAAGCTGCCCGTCACCGACCTGTCCCTCGTCGTCCTGATCGGTGCGAGCGGCTCCGGCAAGTCCACCTTCGCCCGGCGCCACTTCAAGCCGACCGAGGTCATCTCCTCCGACTTCTGCCGCGGCCTCGTCGCCGACGACGAGAACGACCAGAGCGCCAGCCGGGACGCCTTCGACGTGCTGCACTACATCGCCGGCAAGCGCCTGGAGGCGGGCCGGCTGACCGTCGTCGACGCCACCAATGTGCAGCAGGAGGCCCGGCGCCAGCTGGTCCGGCTCGCCCGCGAGTACGACGTCCTGCCCATCGCGATCGTCCTCGACCTGCCGGAGCAGGTGTGCCAGGAGCGCAACGCCGCCCGACCCGACCGGGCGGACCTGCCCCGCCACGTCGTCCAGCGCCACCGCCGCGAACTGCGCCGCTCGCTGCGCGGCCTGGAGCGCGAGGGCTTCCGCAAGGTGCATGTGCTGCGCAGCGTCGAGGAGGTGGACGCGGCCGAGGTCGTCCTGGAGAAGCGGTTCAACGACCTGCGTCACCTCACCGGACCCTTCGACATCATCGGTGACATCCACGGCTGCCGCTCCGAGCTGGAGACCCTGCTCGCCAAGCTGGGCTATGTGGACGGCCACCACCCCGAGGGCCGTACGGCGGTCTTCGTCGGCGACCTCGTCGACCGGGGCCCCGACAGCCCGGGCGTCCTGCGCCGTGTGATGGGCATGGTCGCGGCCGGCGACGCGCTCTGCGTGCCCGGGAACCACGAGAACAAGCTCGGCCGCTGGCTCAAGGGCCGCAAGGTCCAGGAGACCCACGGGCTCGCCGAGACCATCGAACAGTTGGGGCACGAGAGCGAGGAGTTCCGCGCGGAGGTGAGCCGGTTCATCGACGGGCTCGTCAGCCACTACGTCCTCGACGAGGGCAAGCTGGTGGTCTGCCACGCCGGTCTGCCGGAGAAGTACCACGGCCGGACCTCCGGCCGGGTGCGTTCGCACGCGCTGTACGGCGACACCACCGGCGAGACCGACGAGTTCGGGCTGCCGGTGCGCTACCCCTGGGCCGAGGAGTACCGGGGCCGGGCGACCGTCGTCTACGGACACACGCCCGTACCGAACACCTCCTGGATCAACAACACCATCTGCCTCGACACCGGTGCCGTCTTCGGCGGGAAGATGACCGCTCTGCGCTGGCCGGAGCGTGAACTCGTCGACGTGCCGGCGGAGAAGGTCTGGTACGAGCCGGCCCGGCCGCTGGCGACCGAGGCGCCCGGCGGGCACCAGGGACGGCCGCTGGACCTCGCCGACGTGCACGGCCGCCGGGTCGTGGAGACCCGTCGGATGGGCAATGTCAGCGTGCGGGAGGAGAACGCGGCGGCGGCCCTGGAGGTCATGAGCCGGTTCGCGATCGACCCGCGCCTGCTCGCCTATCTGCCGCCGACGATGGCACCGACGGCGACCTCGAAGGTCGAGGGCTATCTGGAACACCCGGCCGAGGCGTTCGCCCAGTACGCGGCCGACGGCGTCGGGCAGGTCGTGTGCGAGGAGAAGCACATGGGCTCGCGGGCCGTCGCCCTCGTCTGCCGTGACGAGGGCGCGGCGCGCGAGCGGTTCGGCGTGGCGGGCCCGACGGGCTCACTGCACACCCGTACGGGACGGCCCTTCTTCGACGATTCCGCCGTCACCGAGCAGGTACTGGAGCGGCTGCGGACGGCGATCACGGCCGCCGGACTGTGGGAGGAGCTCGACACGGACTGGGTGCTGCTCGACGGCGAGCTGATGCCGTGGTCGCTGAAGTCGGCCGGGCTGCTGCGCTCGCAGTACGCGGCGGTCGGCGCCGCCTCCAGGGCCGTCTTCCCCGGTGCGCTCGGCGCGCTGGAGCGCGCGGCGGCGCGGGGCGTGGGCGGTGGTGTCGACGCGCTCCTCACCAAGCAGCGGGAACGGGCGGCGGACGCGGCCGCGTTCACGGAGGCCTACCGGCGCTACTGCTGGCCGACGGAGGGCCTTGAGGGCGTGCGGTTCGCGCCGTTCCAGGTCCTCGCGGCCCGGGGCCGCTCGCTGGCGGCCGTACCGCACGACGAGCAGCTCGCATGGCTGGACCGGCTGGTCGAACACGATCCGACGGGGCTGCTTCAGGTCACGCGCCGGCTGGTCGTCGACACGGGCGACGAGGCGTCGGTGCGGGCCGGTGTCGACTGGTGGCTGGAGCTGACGGCGGCCGGTGGCGAGGGCATGGTCGTGAAGCCGCTGGCGGCGCTGGTCCGCGGCGGCGACGGCCGGCTCGTCCAGCCCGGTGTGAAGGTCCGGGGCCGCGAGTACCTGCGGATCATCTACGGTCCGGAGTACACCCGCCCGGAGAACCTGGAGCGCCTGCGGGGCCGCTTCCTCGGCCACAAGCGCTCACTGGCCCTGCGGGAGTACGCCCTCGGCCTGGAGGCGCTGGACCGGCTGGCGGAGGGGGAGCCGCTGTGGCGGGTGCACGAGGCGGTCTTCGCCGTACTCGCCCTGGAGTCGGAGCCGGTGGATCCGCGGTTGTGAGAGGGCCGGGGCCCGGCGGGGGGAACCGGGGGCCGGCCTGGCCTGGGGTTGCTCCCGCCGGGGGTCCCGGTCAGGCCCGCCGGACACGTCCCGCCCGGGGGACCGGCCCCGCCCCGGGAATCGGACACGCCCCGCCCACGGCGACCGGACACGCCCCGCCCACGGCGACCGGACACGCCCCGCCCACGGCGACCGGACACGCCCCGTTCCCGGGGACGGGCCAGGCCCCGTCCCCGGGGCGGGCCGGTTCACCGGTCAGGGGCGTCATCTCGTCGCGGAGCACGGCACGCGGCGCTCCGCTCCGTCAGGATGGGCGCATGGGATTCCATGTCGACTCCGAGACCGGGCGGCTGCGCCGCGTCATACTGCACCGGCCCGATCTGGAACTGAAGCGGCTCACACCCACCAACAAGGACGCTCTGCTCTTCGACGACGTGCTCTGGGTACGCCGGGCGCGGCAGGAGCACGACGGTTTCGCGGACGTGCTGCGCGACCGCGGCGTCGAGGTCCATCTCTTCGGAGACCTGCTGCGAGAGTCCCTGGAGCTGCCCGCGGCCCGCGCGCTCGTGCTCGACCGGGTCTTCCACGAGAAGGAGTACGGGCCGCTCGCCGCCGACCACCTGCGCGCCGCCTTCGACTCCCTGGACGCCGCCACGCTCGCCGAGGCGCTGGTCGGCGGAATGACCAAGCGGGAATTCCTGGCCTCGCACCGGGAGCCGACCTCGGTGCGTTTCCACGTGATGGATCTGGACGACTTCGTCCTCAGGCCGCTGCCGAACCATCTCTTCACCCGGGACACCTCCGCCTGGATCTACGACGGCGTCTGCATCAACGCCATGCGGTGGCCCGCCCGCCAGCGCGAGACGGTCCACTTCGAGGCGATCTACAAGCACCACCCGGTCTTCACGGGCCCCGAGGCCGGGGCCTTCCACCACTGGTCGGAAGGGCAGTCGGACTACCCGTCGACGATCGAGGGCGGGGACGTCCTCGTCATCGGCAACGGTGCCGTCCTGATCGGGATGAGCGAGCGGACCACCCCGCAGGCGGTGGAGATGCTGGCACGCGGGCTCTTCGCGGCCGGCTCGGCGCGGACGATCATCGCCCTCGACATGCCGAAGCGGCGCGCGTTCATGCACCTCGACACGGTGATGACGATGGTCGACCACGACACCTTCACGCAGTACGCGGGGCTCGGCATGCTCCGCTCGTACACGATCGAGCCGGGTGACGCGGGCCAGTCGCTCCGGGTCACCGACCATCCGCCGGAGCACATGCACAGCGCGATCGCCGCGGCGCTCGGGCTGCAGGACATCCGAGTCCTGACGGCGACGCAGGACGTCCACGCGGCGGAGCGCGAGCAGTGGGACGACGGCTGCAACGTCCTCGCGGTGGAGCCAGGCGTGGTGGTGGCGTACGAGCGCAATGTCACCACCAACACGCATCTGCGCAAGCAGGGCATCGAGGTGATCGAGATCCCGGGCAGCGAGCTCGGCCGGGGGAGGGGCGGCCCACGCTGCATGAGCTGTCCGGTGGAGCGCGACGCGGTCTGACGGGTCCCGGGCGCCGGGCGCTCACCCACCTCCGGGCCCGGGGTCCCGGCCGCGCCCGGGACCCCGGCCCGCCAGGGCTCCGACGGCCTCAGTGGTCCGTATCACCGTATAGGAATACTGATCTACGTATAGACTTCCAGTGTTCATCGCCGTCGTCCCCTCATCCGCGAATACAGGAGCGCCCCATGGCCACTGACCTCATCGGCCGCCACTTCCTCAAGGAGCTGGACTTCACCGCCGAGGAGTTCCGCGGTCTGATCGACCTGGCCGCCGAGCTCAAGGCGGCCAAGAAGGCCGGTACCGAGGTCCAGCGGCTGCGCGGCAAGAACATCGCGCTCATCTTCGAGAAGACCTCGACCAGGACCCGCTGCGCCTTCGAGGTCGCCGCCGCCGACCAGGGCGCCTCCACCACCTACCTCGACCCGTCCGGTTCGCAGATCGGGCACAAGGAGTCGGTCAAGGACACCGCCCGCGTGCTGGGCCGGATGTTCGACGGCATCGAGTACCGGGGCGACAGTCAGGCGAGCGTCGAGGAGCTCGCGGCCTTCGCCGGGGTTCCCGTCTTCAACGGGCTGACGGACGACTGGCACCCGACCCAGATGCTCGCCGACGTCCTCACCATGACCGAGCACACGGACAAGCCCCTGGAGGAGCTGGCCTTCGCCTACCTCGGCGACGCCCGCTTCAACATGGGCAACTCGTACCTGATCACCGGCGCCCTGCTCGGGATGGACGTCCGGATCGTGGCGCCCGAGTCCTATTGGCCGGCCAAGGAGATCGTCGCCCGCGCCCGCGAGCTCGCCGAGACGAGCGGTGCCACGGTCACCCTCACCGAGGACGTCACCGAGGGCGTCCGCGGCGCCGACTTCGTCGCCACCGACGTCTGGGTCTCCATGGGTGAGCCCAAGGAGGTCTGGGACGAGCGGATCGAGGCCCTCTCCCCGTACTCCGTCACCATGGACGTGCTGCGCGCCACCGCCAACCCGGACGTGAAGTTCCTGCACTGCCTGCCCGCCTTCCACGACCTCGGCACGGCCGTCGGGCGGGACATCCACGCCCGTCACGGTCTGACCGAGCTCGAGGTCTCCGACGAGGTCTTCGAGTCCGCCCACTCCGTCGTCTTCGACGAGGCCGAGAACCGGATGCACACCATCAAGGCCCTGCTCGTCGCCACGATGGCGGGTTCCGCCGCGTAGGCGTTGTGGGGCCGTGGAGCGTGGGGCGTAGGGGTGTGAGGGCCGTTACGCCTCGTGGGGGCGGCGCTGCCGGGGCACCGCGGGGAGCGTGAACCAGACCGCCTTGCCCCGCGCGGTGGGACGGTGGCCGCAGTCGCTGCTGAGGGCCCGGATCAGCAGCAGTCCGCGGCCGTGCTCCTGCCAGGGGTCCGGCTCCTCGCCCGGTCCCGGACAGTCCAGCTCTCCGGGGCTCGGCGGACGGCGGTCGTGCACCTCGACCTGGCAGCCGCCCGGCCCCATCTCCACGAGCAGCTCGATGGGGTCCTCGCCGTCGGTGTGCTCGACGGCGTTGGCGACGAGTTCCGCTGTCAGGAGTTCCGCCGTGTCGCTGTCGGCAGGCGTGTCGAGGTCCGCCAGCGCGGTACGGATCAGCGCGCGGGCGATCGGTACGGCCGCGGTGGTGTGCGGCAGCCGCACGTGCCAGGAGGCGGGGCCGGGGCCGGGGACTTCGAACACGGCAGGTCCGTTCGGGCTCGGATGTGGGGCGAAGGCGGATGCGGGGCGAAGGGCGAAGGCGGAGCCGGCGGCGGCCGGACGGGTCCGCCGCAGGCCATGGAGTCTATAACGTCCTACTTTCAACCTTACGGAGTCAAAAAAGCATGGACAGGGCCGGGCGGCCCGGGTTCGGGCGGACCTGTGTCGGGGTGCCCGGGACCTTTGCCGGCTGCCGGGACCTTCGCGGGGTCGGTCATGGCGAACGCGAGGCTTATCGCGTCCTCGTGACGATGGTCACGTATCAGTGATAAGCTGCCCCCAGGTGATGCCGTGTACACGCACGCTGAGGGAGGCCGTCCCGCATGAGCCCCTTTACCGGCTCCGCGCCCCGCACCGAGCAATGGCGGCATCTGCGCCTGGATGTCGACGACGGTGTCGCCACCGTCACCCTCGCCCGCCCCGAGAAACTCAACGCGCTCACCTTCGGTGCCTACGCCGACCTGCGCGATCTCCTCGCCGAACTCTCGCGGGAGCGTGCCGTACGGGCGCTCGTCCTCGGCGGTGAAGGGCGAGGTTTCTGCTCGGGCGGCGACGTGGACGAGATCATCGGCGCGACGCTCTCCATGGACACGGCCCAGCTCCTCGACTTCAACCGGATGACCGGGCAGGTCGTCCGCGCGATCCGCGAATGCCCCTTCCCCGTGATCGCGGCCGTTCACGGCGTCGCGGCGGGTGCGGGCGCCGTCCTCGCCCTCGCGGCCGACTTCCGGATCGCCGACCCCAGCGCCCGCTTCTCCTTCCTCTTCACCCGTGTCGGGCTCTCCGGCGGCGACATGGGCGCGGCGTATCTGCTGCCCCGGGTCGTCGGCCTCGGCCACGCGACCCGGCTGCTCATGCTCGGCGATCCCGTCCGCGCGCCCGAGGCCGAACGGATCGGCCTGCTCAGCGAGGTCACCGAGGAGGGCGGCGCCGACGCCCGGGCCGCCGAACTCGCCCGGCGCCTCGCCGACGGCCCGGCCCTGGCCCACGCCCAGACGAAGGCCCTGCTCACGGCCGAGCTGGACATGCCTCTCGCCGCCTCCGTCGAACTCGACGCGGCCACCCAGGCGCTGCTCATGAACGGCGAGGACTACGCCGAGTTCCACGCGGCCTTCACCGAGAAGCGCCCGCCGAAGTGGCAGGGGCGCTGACCGTGGCCACCCCCACCCCACCGCCGGCCCCCCGGGGCGCGCCCGCCCACCCCGCGCCCCAGGACGCCGGCCCGCCGTCATCGGGCCAGGGCCCCGACCCCGGGGGCCCCGACCCCCGCACCGCGCCGGGCGGCAACGGCGCGGTGCGGGCGCGGGGCGGCCGGGGCCGCCCGCTCCGTATCGCCGTCATCGGCGGCGGACCCGGCGGGCTCTACGCCGCCGCGCTCCTCAAGCGGCTCGACCCGGCCCGCGAGATCACCGTCTGGGAGCGGAACGCCCCCGACGACACCTTCGGCTTCGGCGTCGTCCTCTCCGACGAGACCCTCGGCGGCATCGAACACGCCGACCCCACCGTCTACCGGGCCCTGCAGAACGAGTTCGTCCGGTGGGACGACATCGACATCGCCCACCGAGGGCACCTGCTCACCTCCTCCGGCCACGGCTTCGCCGCGCTCGGCCGCCGACGGCTCCTGGAGATCCTGCACGCGCGCTGCGCCGAGCTGGGCGTACGCCTCCGGTTCCGCACCCAGGCCCCTCCCGCCGCCGAACTCGCGGCCACCCATGACCTGGTCGTGGCCGCCGACGGAGTCCACAGCGCGACCCGCGACGCCCACGCGGACGTCTTCCGGCCCCGGCTCACCACCCACCGCTGCCGCTACATCTGGCTCGCCGCCGACTTCGCCTTCGACGCCTTCCGCTTCGAGATCGCCGAGACCGAGTACGGCGTGATGCAGCTCCACGGCTACCCGTACTCCCGCCCCTCGCCCGACCACCAACCCGCGCCCGACCTCCACGCCGACGCTTCCGGCGCCTCCACCGTCATCGTCGAGATGCGCGAGGAGGTCTGGCGGGCCGCCGGGTTCGACGAGCTCGACGAGACGGAGTCCGTCGCCCGCTGCGCCAAGATCTTCGCCGAGACGCTCGGCGGCCGGGCCCTGCGCTCCAACAACTCCTCCTGGACCGCCTTCCGTACCGTCGTCAACGCGCGCTGGTCCCACGGCAACACCGTGCTGCTCGGCGACGCCGCCCACACCGCGCACTTCTCGATCGGTTCCGGCACCAAACTCGCCGTCGAGGACGCCCTCGCGCTCGCCGCCTGCGTCGAGGAACAGCCCACCCTGACGGAGGCGCTCGCGGCGTACGAGAGCGAGCGCCGGCCCGTCGTCGAGTCCACCCAGCGCGCGGCCGCCGCCAGCCTGCGCTGGTTCGAGGAGGTCGACCGGTACCTCGACCAGCCGCCCCGGCAGTTCGCCTTCAACCTGCTCACCCGCAGCCGCCGCGTCACCCACGACAACCTGCGGCTGCGCGACCCCGGATTCACCGACTCCGTGGAGCGCGAGTTCGGCTGCCCGCCCGGCGCACCGCCGATGTTCACCCCTTTCCGGTTGCGCGGACTGACCCTGCGCAACCGCGTCGTCGTCTCACCCATGGACCTGTACGTCGCCGAGGACGGCGTCCCCGGCGACTTCCACCTCGTCCACCTCGGAGCCAGGGCCCTCGGCGGCGCCGGGCTCGTCATGACCGAGATGGTCTGCGTCAGCGCGCAGGGCCGCATCACCCCTGCCTGCACCGGCCTCTGGACCGACGAGCAGGCCGAAGCCTGGCGCCGGATCAACGACTTCGTGCACACGGCGGCGCCCGGCACCGCGATCGGCGTCCAGCTCGGCCACTCCGGCCGCAAGGGCTCCACCCGCCGGATGTGGGAGGGCATCGACCAACCGCTCCCCGAAGGCAACTGGCCCCTGACGGCCGCCTCTCCGCTCCCCTACCGCCCCGGTGTCAACCAGGTCCCGCACGCCTTGGACCGGGCCGGGATGAGAGCCGTACGGGAGGAGTTCACGGCGGCCGCCCGGCGGGCGGCGCGGTGCGACTTCGACCTGCTCGAACTCCACTGCGGCCACGGTTACCTGCTCTCCGGCTTCCTCTCCCCGCTGACCAACACCCGTGAGGACGCCTACGGCGGACCGCTCGCGAACCGGCTGCGCTTCCCCCTCGAAGTCTTCGACGCCGTACGGGAGGTGTGGCCCGAGGAGCGCCCGATGACGGTCCGGATCTCCGCCACCGACTGGGCGGACGGCGGCACGACCGACGAGGACGCGGTCGGCATCGCCCGGGCCTTCGCCGACCACGGAGCCGACGCGATCGACGTCTCGACCGGCCAGGTCGTCCCCGACCAGCAGCCCGAGTACGGGCGCTCCTACCAGACCCCCTACGCCGACCGGATCCGTGGCGCCGTCGGCGTCCCGGTCATCGCCGTCGGCGCGATCTCCTCCTGGGACGACGTCAACTCCCTGCTCCTGGCCGGCCGTGCCGACCTCTGCGCGCTCGCCCGCCCGCACCTGTACGACCCCCACTGGACCCTGCACGCGGCCGTCGAACAGAACTACCAGGGCCCGGCGGCCCCGTGGCCGGACCCGTACCGCGCGGGCAGCCGCAAACCCCCGACGGGCCGCACCGACGCGCCGAAACCCCGGCTCAGCCTGCTCCCTCGCGCGTGAGTCGGACGTGGCGCGTACACGCGTCGGGGCGCGAGCACCCTCGACACCGAGACGGCGAGGCGCGCTGGGATCAGCCGGACCGGCCGGAGCCGTTCCTCACCCGGTCGCGCCCTTGGCCACGAACTCCGCCCCCAGGTCCCGCAGGAGCTCGTGCAGCGCCGCGAACACCTCCGCCGAGCGGCCCCCCGGCCAGTCCTCCGGCAGCAGCTCGGGCGGAAGGCCCGGGTCCGCGTACGGGAGGCGACGCCAGGAGTCGAGGGCGAAGAGGTAGTCCCGGTAGGCGTCCTCCGGAGTCCCCGGGGAGGCCGTCCAGGCCCGCAGGACCGGCTCGTGGGCGGCCAGGAACTCCTCGTGCAGCCGGGCGATCGACGCCAGGTCCCACCAGCGGGCCACCGCCTCCGCCGTCGCCGCGTACCCCAGGTGCTCGCCGCGGAAGAGGTCCACGTACGGCGAGAGCTCCAGCCGTTCCAGGGTGTGCCGGGTCTCCTCGTGGAGCCGTGCCGGGGCGATCCAGACGCCCGGCGCCGCCGTGCCGAAGCCCAGCCGGGCCAGCCGGGAGCGGAGCAGATGGCGCTTGTGGCGCTCGGCCTCGGGGACCGAGAAGACGGCGAGGACCCAGCCCTCGGACAGCTTGGGTTCCGTACGGGAGTAGATCCGGCGGTCGCCGTCGTCCAGGAGCTGGCGCGCGTCGTCCGAGAGGGCGTATCCGGCCGAGCCGTCCGCCGTCCGCCGCGGCAGCAGCAGACCGCGCCGCTTCAGCCGTGACACGGACGACCGTACCGACGGCGCGTCCACGCCCAGCGCCGCGAGGAGGCGGATGAGTTCGGCCACCGGCGTCGGCGCCCCGCCGCGCGCGGGGCCGCGGCCGTACGCGCCGTACAGCGAGACGATCAGGGACCGGGGAGTGTGCTGCTCGACCACGTGATCACTCTAGGGGGTGGCTGTGGGGTCCTGACCGCGTGCCGCCGGGCCCGGCCCTGCCGCCGCCTCCTCGGCGCGCAGCCGGAAGCGCTGCAGCTTCCCCGTCGCCGTCCGCGGCAGGGCGTCCAGGAAGACGATCTTCCGGGGGCACTTGTACGGCACGAGACGGGCCCGGACGAAGGCGCGCAGCGCGGCCGCCGTGTCCGCGTCGCGCGGTACGCCGTCGCGTACCACCGTGTACGCGACCGCGATCTGGCCGCGCAGTTCGTCCGGATGGCCGACCACCGCCGCCTCCAGCACGTCCGGGTGGGCGAGGAGCGCCTCCTCGACCTGGGGGCCGGCGATGTTGTAGCCGGCCGAGATGATCATGTCGTCGGCGCGGGCGACGTAACGGAAATAGCCGTCCGCGTCGCGTACGTAGGTGTCGCCGGTGACGTTCCACCCGTCGAGGACGTACTCGCTCTGGCGCGGATCGGCCAGATACCGGCAGCCCACCGGGCCGCGCACGGCGAGCAGGCCCTCCTCGCCGTCCGGGACCTCGGCGCCCGTGCGGTCCACCACTCGCGCCTGCCAGCCCGGGACGGGCCGCCCGGTCGTGCCCGGCCGGATGTCGCCGTCCGCCGCGGAGATGAAGATGTGGAGCAGCTCGGTCGCGCCGATGCCGTTGATCAGCTTCAGGCCGGTGCGCGCGTGCCAGGCCTCCCAGGTGGCTGCCGGCAGGTTCTCGCCGGCGGAGACGCACCGGCGCAGCGAGGCGGTGGCATGGCGGCCTTGACCGTCCAGCTCGTCCAGCATCAGCCGGTACGCGGTCGGCGCCGTGAACAGCACCGACACCCGGTGTTCGGCGACGGCCGCGAGGAGCTGGGCGGGGCCGGCCTGTTCCAGGAGGAGGGCGCTCGCCCCCGCCCGCAGCGGGAAGACGACCAGGCCGCCGAGGCCGAAGGTGAAGCCGAGCGGCGGGGAGCCGGCGAAGACGTCATCCGGTTCCGGGCGCAGGACGTGGGCGGAGAAGGTGTCGGCGACGGCCAGCACGTCGCGGTGGAAGTGCATGCATCCCTTGGGCCGTCCGGTGGTGCCGGAGGTGAAGGCGATCAGGGCCACGTCGTCGGCGGCCGTGTCCACGGCCTCGTAGACGGCCGGCTTGCCGATGGCGAGCGAAAGCAGGTCGTCGGGGGAGTCCCCGCCGTACGTAGTGATCCGCAGGCCGGTGACCTCGGCCTTGACCAGGTCGTCGGCCGACCGGATGTCGCAGAGCGCGTGTGTGCACCTGGCCATCTCGCACATCACGGCGAGTTCCTGGGCACGCTGCTGGGCCAGTACGGTGACGGCGACCGCGCCCGCCTTCATCACGGCGAGCCAGCAGGCGGCCAGCCAGGGGGTCGTGGGGCCGCGCAGGAGGACCCGGTGGCCGGGCCGTACTCCCAGGTCGGATGTCAGGACATGCGCGATCCGGTTCACCCGTTCGCGAAGTTGTCCATATGTCCAGACATGACCCTCGCCGTTACGGAACGCCGGCCGTCCCGCGCCGAATCGTTCCACCGTACGGTCGAGCAGTTCCGCCCCGCAGTTGAGTCGCTCCGGGTAGCGCAAGCCGGGCAGATCGAAGAGCAACTGCGGCCACTGCTCGGCGGGCGGCAGATGGTCGCGCGCGAAGGTGTCGTGGTGGGCCGAGGGGGTCAGCTCCATGAGTTCGTCCCCTTGTCGTGGTGGGGTCGCGCATCGAGCGTATCGTGATGGTGACGACAGTCAACGGTGCGCGATAGAACGGTTCGACGGCCACGAGGCGGCATCCCCGCCGCGCAGGACGATGGACGACGACGACGAACGGCCAAGACGAACGACGACGAACGGCGACGACGAACGGCCACGAACGGCGACGACGGAGGCAGGAGTCCGAATGTCCGCATTCTCGCTCGATCCCGCGCAGACCGCCCGGTGTGCGGAGCTCCGCACCCTCGCGGCCGAACACCTGCGGCCCCTCGCCGACAAGGGCGAACCCGGCCGCGTCAACCGCCCCCTCGTCGCGGCGCTCGGCGAACTCGGCCTCCTCGCCCGCCTCTTCCGGGCGGGAGCCCTCGACCTCTGCCTGATGCGCGAATCCCTCGCCCACTCCTGCACCGAGGCCGAGACCGCGCTCGCCCTCCAAGGGCTCGGCGCCCACCCCGTCGCCGCCGCCGGCACCCCCGAGCAGCGCGACCGCTGGCTCCCGGAGGTCATGGCCGGACGGGCGGTCGCCGCCTTCGCGCTCAGCGAGCCGGACGCGGGATCCGACGCCGCCGCCCTCGCCCTCCAAGCCCGGCCCGACGGCGCCGGAGGCTGGCTGCTGTACGGCGAGAAGCGCTGGATCTCCAACGCCCCCGAGGCCGACTTCGCCACCGTCTTCGCCCGGACCACCCCGGGCGCCGGCGCCCGCGGCGTCACCGCCTTCCTCGTCCCCGCCGACCGGCCCGGTCTCACCGGAAAGCCCCTGGACATGCTCTCCCCGCACGCCATCGGCACCCTCGTCTTCGACGGGGTCCCCGTCGGCGCGGCCGATGTCCTCGACGAGGTCGACCGCGGCTTCCGTGTCGCCATGAACACCCTCAACCTGTTCCGGCCCAGCGTCGGCGCCTTCGCCGTCGGCATGGCCCAGGCGGCCCTCGACGCCACCCTCGCGCACACCGCCGCCCGCCCCGCCTTCGGCGGTGTCCTGCGCGACCTCCAGGCCGTCGCCCACCAGGTCGCCGAGATGGCCACCCGCACCGAGGCCGCCCGGCTGCTCGTCTACGCGGCGGCGGCGGCGTACGACGCGGGGGCGGCGGACGTCCCCAAACGCGCGGCGATGGCGAAACTCCTCGCCACCGAGACCGCGCAGTACGTCGTCGACGCCGCCGTCCAGCTCCACGGCGCACGGGCCCTGCAACGCGGCCATCTGCTCGAACACCTCTACCGCGAGGTGCGTGCGCCGCGCATCTACGAAGGGGCCACGGAGGTCCAGCGCACGATCATCGCGAAGGAGCTGTACGGATGACCAGGGAACGGATCACGAAGGAACGGATCACGACCGAACGGATGGCCAAGGAGCTGTACGGATGACGCCTCTCCACCGGCACAACCCGGCCGAACTGTCCCCACCCACCGGCTTCTCCCACGCCGTCACCGCCACCGGCACCCGCCTCGTCTTCCTGGCCGGCCAGACGAGCCTCGACCGCGACGGCAAGGTGGTGGGGGAGACCCTGCCCGAGCAGTTCGAGACCGCGCTCGCCAACCTCCTCGCCGCCCTCCGCCACGCCGGCGGTTCCCCCGCCGACCTGGCGCGCGTCACCGTGTACGCCACCGACGTCGCCGACTACCGCCGTCACGCCCATGAACTCGGGCGGATCTGGCGGCGGTTGGCCGGCCGCGACTATCCGGCGATGGCCGTGATCGGTGTCGTACGGCTGTGGGACGATCAGGCCCGGGTGGAGCTGGACGGCTTCGCGGTACTGGATTGACGGGAACGGCCTGAGCAGGGGGGAGTCATGCCGGAGATCGAGCTGACGGCCGGGACGCTCGCGTACGAGGACACCGGCGGTCCCGGCCCCGTGGTCGTACTCCTGCACGGTCTCGTCCACGACGCCACCGTGTGGCGCAAGGTCACCGCCCGGCTCGCCGCCGACCACCGGGTCCTCGCGCCGACCCTTCCGTACGGCTCCCACCGCACCCCGATGAAGCCGGACGTGCCGCTCTCGCCCGACACCGTCGTCGAGCTGATCGCGGAGTTCCTCGACCGGCTCGGCCTCACCGACGTCACCCTCGTAGAGAGCGACTGCGGGCGCGCCCAGAGCGTCGCCGTGCGCCACCCCGAGCGGCTCGCCCGGCTCGTCCTCATCTCCTGCGAGGCCTTCGACAACTACCCGCCCGGGGCGCCCGGCAAGATGATCGCCCTGGCCTGCCGTACGCCCGGCGGCGTCGCCCTGATGGCCCGCGTCCTCGGCCTGAAGCCGCTGCGCCGCCTCCCCGTCGGCATCGGGGCGCTCACCAAGCGGCCCGTCCCCGACGAGATCGTGGACGGCTGGCTGCGTCCGCTCCGCACCGATCCCGCCGTCCGCCACGACTTCCGCCGCTACAACCTGGCCGTACGACGGGAGGAACTCCTCCAAGCGGCCGAAGGACTACGGAAGTTCGACCGGCCGGCACTCGTCGTCTGGGCCGTCGACGACCTGATGATGCCGCGGGAGCACGGCCGCCGCCTCGCCGAACTCCTGCCGCAGGGGCGTCTTGTCGAGATCGAGGACAGCCGTACGCTCGTCAGCGAGGACCAGCCCGAGCGGCTGGTGGAGGCCCTGCGGACGTTCATCGCCAGGATGCCGGACACCGGTACTCCCGGGACCGCTTGATCAATTGGTCTCCCGCCGGAGGCGGGCTTACGGTCGAAAGGTGGACTGACCGGCCCACGGCTCCCTCACCACGCGAGGGCGCGATGCGCCATGAGTACCCCCAAGCCGACGACGCCAGCACGAACCGCCGCCCCCAAGCGCCGGGGCGACGGCAACGGGATCGCTCTCCTCGTCATCGCATCCTGCCAGCTGATGGTCGTCCTCGACATCACGATCGTGAACATCGCGCTGCCGCAGATCCAGCGCTCCCTGGAGTTCTCCACGACCACCCTGTCCTGGGTGGTCAACGCCTACACGCTGACCTTCGGCGGTCTGCTGCTGCTCGGCGGCCGGGCCGGTGACATCCTCGGCCGCCGCCGGGTCTTCGTCTTCGGCGTGCTGCTCTTCGGACTCGCCTCCCTGCTCGGCGGCCTGGCCCAGAACTCCTGGCAGCTCCTCGCCGCCCGCGCCCTGCAGGGTGTCGGCGGCGCCATCGCCTCCCCGACCTCGCTCGCCCTGATCTCCACGACCTTCACCGAAGGCCCGGCACGCAACCGGGCGTTCGGCGTCTTCGCGGCCGTCTCGGCCGGCGGCGGCGCGATCGGTCTGCTCGCGGGCGGTGTGCTGGTCGAATGGCTCGACTGGCGCTGGGTGTTCTTCGTCAACGTCCCGATCGCCGTGCTCATCGCGTTCGCCGCGCCCCGCCACATCAAGGAGTCCGAGCGGCACGCGGGCCACTTCGACCTCGCCGGAGCGCTCACCGCCACCGTCGGCATGGTGGCGCTGGTGTACGGGTTCATCCGTGCCGCCCAGGAGGGCTGGCGCGACCCGCTCACCCTCGCCTCCTTCGGCGCCGCGATCGTGCTGCTCGGCGTGTTCATCCTGGTGGAACGGCGCTCCCGGCAGCCGATCACGCCGCTGCACATGTTCGCCGACCGCAACCGGGCGGGCACGTACGCCATCATGCTCTGCCTGGCCGCGGCCATGTTCGGCATGTTCTTCTTCCTGACCCTCTTCGTGCAGAACGTCCTGGACTTCAGCCCCCTGCAGGCCGGGCTGGCGTTCCTGCCGGTCAGCGCGGTGATCGCGGTCGGTGCGGGGCTCGCCTCGCAGCTTCTGCCGAGGTTCGGCCCGAAACCCTTCATGGTGGTGGGTTCGCTGCTCGCCGCCGCCGGCCTGTCCTGGCTGACCCTCACCGATGTCCACTCGACCTATCTGGGCAGCATCCTCGGACCGATGCTGGTCTTCAGCCTCGGCATGGGCATGATGTTCATCTCGCTGACCCTGATGGCGCTCTCCAACGTGGAGGCGGCGGAGACGGGCGCCGCGTCCGGCCTGCTCAACGTCACCCAGCAGGTGGGAGGATCGCTCGGTCTGTCGATCCTCGTCACGGTCTTCGGCACGGCCAGCCGCAACGAGGCGGAGAAGCAGGTGCCCGCCTTCCTCTCCCGGGCGAACCCACTGGAGAAGGCCGAGTTCGCCCGCACGGGCCAGCTGCCACCGCCCTGGGGACACGAGGTGCTGGCCTCGGGCGTCTCGCTTGCCTTCATCGTCGCGGCGGCCTTCACGATCCTCGCCGCCCTGATCGCCCTCTTCGCCATCCAGGTACGCCCCTCGGACATCGAACGCCTCAAGGGCGGGGTGGGCCCCCCGGGCGCGGGCTGACCCGGGTCTCTCCCCCCGTCTCCGCGGCACTCGCTGCCGGCCTCCGGCGATGTGCCAGCCTTGACCCCGGCGCGTCGCGGTAGGAGACCGCAGCGCCGGGGAACGGGGGAGGGCCATGACGGAGCGGGAGATGCCCCAGGGGCACCTGGAGGGGTACACCGAGATCCTTGCGGGCGCCTGCGCCACGGGCAGAAGACTGACGCGGGACGAACTCGACGCGCTGCGGGGCCGGGGCGAGCGCGCCGCCGAGGAGGGTTTCGGCCTGCGGGTCCTGGTGCGGGCGCACCTCTCCGCCGCCCAGGACCTTCAGGCGGAGCTGCCGCGCGCCGCCGCCGACCGCCTGCTCGCCACCGTCGCCCAGGCCGTCGACGCCTTCGCGGAAGGCCATGAGCGCGCCCAGCGTCTGGCGGTCCGTCAGGAGGAGGCGGCGAGGCGGGAGTTCATCGACGACCTGCTCTACGGCCGCAGCGACCTGGGCCGCCTCGCCGAGCGTGCCGAACGCTTCGGGCTGCTGCTCTCCCACGCGCACGCGGTGGCCGTGGCACAGGGCCCGGAGCCGTACGGCGACGGATACGCGGTCACCCGCGGTGTCGAGTCGTCCCTCGTGGCGCGCTTCGGGCACCGCCGCATCCTGCTGACGACGAAGGACGGCCGGCTGATCTGCGTGGCACCGGCGGACGAGCCCGATGTGCTCGCCTTCTTCGCGAAGCAGGCGTACGCGGCGACGGACGGCGGCCAGGTCGCCGTCGGCCGCCCGCACTCCGGCCCCGGAGGCGTCGTCCACTCCTACGAGGAGGCCCTCAACGCCCTCGACCTGGCCGCCCGCATGGACCTGAACGGCCCCGTCCTGTACGCCGCCGACCTCCTCGTCTACCCGGTCCTCACCCGTGACCGTCAGGCCATGGCCGATCTGGTCCTCAGCGTCCTCGGCCCGCTCCAGCAGGCCCGCGGCGGCGCCCAGCCGCTCATCGACACGCTCACCGCGTACTTCGACACCGGCTGCGTCACCGCCCAGGCGGCCCGCCGGCTGCGGCTGAGCGTCCGGGCGATGACGTACCGCCTCGACCGCGTCCACCGCCTGACGGGCGCGGACCCCGGCGACCCGGTCCACCGCTACACCCTGCAGACGGCGGTGATCGGAGCCCGCCTCCTGGGCTGGCCCGACCAGGACCTCTGAGGGCTCGCGGCTACTTGTCGCAGGCGACCCCGTCGCCGTCACGGTCGAGGGCCTTGCGATAGCCCGGCTCGCCGCTCCGGATGGGGGCGGCACCGGCCGCCTTGGCGGCAGAGCAGTTCTTGTAGTAGACGCTGTCGGCACCACCGGAGGACGACCCGCCGCCGGTCGTGTCCGCAGTGTCGTCGCGTCGGTAGTCCGGATCGTTCGCCGGGATCTTGTACGTGGTGCCCTTCGCGCCCGGGCACTTCTGTACGAGATCGGCGTCCGACCACTGCCCCAGGTCGAGCCGGACAGTGGTGCCCGACGCGACCGCGGCCCCCTTGTCCGGGGTCTGGAAGCAGATTTTCCAGTCGCCGTCCTCGGCGGCCTCGGTGTGGGTGGGGGCGTCGATGTCGAGGTAGACGTCATCGAGGGTGACGTCACCCTTGTCGATTCCGGCCTTTTTCAGGGCCTCCATGGCGTCGTCGTACGTGTCACCGACGACGTGGGGCATTTGGGCGTCCCTCGGAGCCTTCGTACTGGGGGAAGGGCTGGGGGACGGCGGCGGAGGTGTGGTCGCGGCCGTCCGAGCGACCGTCGGACGGGCCGCGGGCTTCGCGTCGGCCTCCGTCTTCTTCGGCGGGTCGCCGAGAAAGGGCGCGAGGAACCACAGACCGGCGAGCACGGTGGCGATGATCTTCTTCGTCCCACTCCAACGCCCCAGCCAGGCGAGGGCTATGCCGACGGGCGGCAGTACGACGAGTGCCGTGATGATGAGTGCGGGGTGTTGCCACCAGCGCCGTGCGGGCGCGGACGTGGCCGGAGGGAGGTGCGACGGCGGGTACACGTGCGGCTCTCCTTGGAGGCTCGTGGTGCGTGAGCGAAGCGAGGAGATCGTACACAGGATCTTCACGAATGGCGCCTGTCGTTCCGCGAGTTGAGCCACGACGAACACCGTGCTTCGCTGACCACGGCGTCACCGGCTCTGGCGCCCGCACGTACATGTGTGGAGCCCGTCCGGACCGGATCGCCCGAGCGGCAGCGGATGGACGCGGCTCTGAGCCGCACGCCGACGTGGCGGTGTGCGATGGGGGCCCGGTGGCCGGCGACGGTGACCGGGCGGCATTTGCGAGGAGGATCGCTGTATGCGGATTCTGATCATCACCGCCGGTTCCCGGGGTGATGTCGCGCCCTTCACGGGCCTGGGGCGGCGCCTGCTGGACGTGGGCCATCAGGTCGCCGTGGCCGCTCACCCGTCCTTCGCCGCACTCGTCGGCGGGTGCGGTCTCGACCACCGGCCTGTGCCGGGAGACCCGCAGGAGCTGCTCCGGGCCTGGTCCCGGGCGGCGTCGCGGGAAGAAGCCCGGGCGCTGACAAGGGCGTACGCGGACGGGCTCGCCGACGGGGTGGCGGAGGCCGTGGCAGGCGGAACCGACCTGGTGCTGACCGCCTCCGGCCCGGCACCGCTCAGCCGGGCGGCCGGCGAGGCGTTCGGCGTACCTGTCATCGGCACCTACCTCGTACCGGCGTTCGCCACCAGGCAGTTCCCGCTGCCCGGCGCACGGGACGTCGACGGCCCGGGGCCGGAGAGCAACCTCGCCGCGGGCCGTGCAGTGGAGAAGCGGGCGGAAGGGGTCTTCGCGGGTGCGGTGACCCGGCTGCGCGCCCGCCTCGGGCTGCCCGCCGGCACGCCGCCGGCCCCGGGGGACGTTCGGCCGGTCTTCCACGGCTTCAGCCCGCTGGTGGTGCCGCGCCCTGAAGACTGGCCGTCCCATGTCGAAGTGGCGGGCTACTGGTGGCCCGCGCGGCCGCACCGCTGGCGTCCCCCGGCCGAACTGGTCGACTTCCTCCAGGCCGGCCCGCCCCCGGTGTTCATCGGGTTCGGAAGTATGGCACCAGAGCAGGGGGAACGGCTCAGTGAGCTGGTGGCCGCGGCGGTGGCGCGGGCGGGCGTGCGCGCGGTGGTGCAGGCGGGGTGGGCCGGACTGAGCGGCCGCGGCACCGACGTCCTGGCCGTCGGCGACCTCCCGCACGACTGGCTGTTCCCGCGCACCGCCGCCGTCGTCCACCACGCCGGGGCGGGTACCACCGCAGCCGGACTGCGGGCCGGAGTGCCGGCCCTGCCCGTACCCGTCATGGCCGACCAGCCGTTCTGGGCGTCTCGGCTGTATCAGCTTGGGGTTGCCCCCCGGCCTCTGCCGTTCCAGGACCTCACCGCCGAAGCCCTCGGCGCCGCAATCACCGCCTGCCTGTCCGAGCCGGCCTACCACCACCGCGCGGCCGCACTCGCCCACCGCATCGCCGCAGAGGACGGCGCCGCTCCTGTGCTCGCCCACATCGACTCACGAGGCGCCGGGTGAACCTGGGGGATGCTCAATCACCGCGCTCCTGTGCCAGGCTGTCCGAGGCGCTCTGCCGCATCCGTGCTGCCGAAACTCGCGAACAATTCGCACGTCGCCGCACCCCGGCCGCCTCCGGAAGTCATGAGCAAACGCTGCCCCAAGTCGTGCACGTGGCCAGGTCTCCCACAGGGCGAAATCGCGCGGCAGGTAACGTCAGGCCGGTCCGGTCGAGGGAGAGAACGGCGTCCATGATCCGGCGCAGGTCGTGCTCGGGCTGCCGACCGATGTCCAGGCCCTTCCCGCTGCGTTCGGCCCGCCAGGCTGCCAGAGTCGGATCCAGCAGTTTCCAGCGGGCATCGGACAGGTCACTCGGATACGGTCGCTGCTTGCGAGGCATGTTTCAGTAGTGCAATGAAGCACCCCCCCCGCGGGACGAAACGCTCTTCAAAGCGTGTTGCGGAAGGTTGTCTCCGGGTGTTGACGTCGGCCGCTACGACCCGCGCTTCCCTCGTTCCGGGTCGCCCGTGACCCCTCGAAGGTCGTTCTCGTCCGGGCGAGCTGATCGCGGAGGTGGATACCGACACCGCCGTCGACCGCGGTGGATCCTGGCGCCAACCCCCTGCGGTCCACCCGGCCTCGCCTCGACGTCACCGGTGACGACGTCCTCCGCTTCCGCGAGGGCACCACCCCTGCGGCCTGATGAATCGCCCGCGCTCTCATCGCGTCAAGCCCGTTCGGAACCTTCTGGCGCGCTACGTGATGACGTGATCTTCGTGTTCGAGGGCCTGGCTCAGAACGGCGGAGATCTCGTCGGGAAGCAGGTTCAGGCCGGTGATGGCCTCGGCGGTGAGGGGGTCTCTTCGAGGAGGGAACCGGCCCTGATCTTCGCGTACCGACTCGACAGCACCTTCACGCTGTCAACGGCGGGAGGGCACGAGGGTGAGGCCGAGGACGGGGACCGCCGCGAGGAGGAGCCAGGGGGCGGGCCCGTCACGGTCGAGGAGGGCGCCGATCGGGGCGCCGGCGGCGAGGACGACGAGCCCGGACAGGGAGGAGAGCGCTCCGGTCGCCAGCCCGATGCGTCCCTGGCCCGTGAGGTCCGGCAGGAGCGCCCGGGTGGCGGGCAGCACCAGCATCTGGCCGAGCGTGAGCAGCACGGTGAAGGCGATCGCCGCGGCCGGTCCGTCGAGCGTCCGCAGCCCGGCCGCGGTGGCGAAGGCGGCGGAGATCAGCAGGAGTCCGGTGCGGATCATGGCCGGGCGGCCGAGTCGCGCGGCGGCGGCGAGCCGTTCGACCGGGGAGGAGCCGAACACCACGAGCGCGGAGGAGAGGGCGAAGAGCCAGCCCAGGGCTGCCTGGGAGCCGGTCGCACGGTCCAGTTCGGCCGGGAGGGCCAGGTAGAGCTGGTTGTAGGCGAGGAGATAGGTGGAGTACGCGAGGGCGAGGAGGAGGAATCGGCGGTCACCCAGGACCGTTCGCCAGTTCTGGCGCTGCTCCGCGTCCGCCTCCCGTACCGTGCGGCGCGGCAGCAGCCGGATGTGGGCCGCCAGGACGACGAGGAAGACGCCCGCACCGGCCAGGGACGCGGCACGAAAATGGCCCGCCCCGCCCCCGTACAGCAGGAGTGTGCCCAGGACGGGGCCGAGCAGGGCGCCGGCCTGGCCGCCGGCGGAGAAGCGGGCGAGGGTGCGGGTGCGGCGGGGGCCGCCGGCACGTTCGACGCGCAGGGCCTCGCGGGCGATCTCGGACTCGACTGCGGGCGAGAAGAGCGCGGCGGCGAAGCCGACCGTGACCACCGATCCGATCACGGTCCACGCGCTCGCGGCGAAGGCGAGCCAGACGAACCCGGCCACGCGCAGGGCGCATCCCACGAGGACGACGGGGCGCGGGCCGTACCGGTCGGTGAGTGCGCCGCCGACGACGAAGAGGCCCTGCTGGCTGAAGGTCCGCAGCCCCAGGACGAACCCTACGAATGCGCCGCCGAGTCCGAGGGTGCCGCCCAAGTGGTCGGCGAGGTAGGGCAGGACGGCGAAGAAGCCCACGTTGAAGGCGAACTGGCTGGCGACAAGGAGCCGGGCGAGCGGGGTCATGCGGTGTGCTTTCGGTGGTGCGGCGGCGCCCTCGGGCGGTCGGCGCCAATAGTTGATGCTTCACCCACCCGGATGAAGTTCGGTAAGCCTACCCTTATAGACTTCCTCCCTCTGGGCTGCCCACCCGGCGCCCCTGCGCTGCCCCATGCCCATCTGACAGGACGTCTCCATGCGCAACACCACCCGCGGTCTCCTCACGGCCCTGGCCCTCACCCCCTTGCTGACCGGCTGTTTCGCGCCGAGCCCGAGTGCCGGCGGATCCACCGGTAGCGGGCAGGGGGGTACGGAGGGACGTCTGCGGGTGGCCCTCGCCGTGCCGCCGGTCAAGGCACTGTCCCCGTACAGCAACGACGCCACCGTGCTGAACAAGCTGTCGGTCGCCGAGGGCCTCACCGCCCTCGACGAGAAGGGCGCCGCCGCCCCCGCGCTCGCGACCTCCTGGAAGCGTGACACCGCCACGGCCTGGACCTTCGAGCTACGCAAGGCCACCTTCCAGGACGGCACGCCCGTCACCGCCCAGGCCGTCGTCAACGCCCTCGCCCACGCCGGGCAGGCGTCTCCCAAGCCCCGCGTGCTCAGCGACGTGGACCTGACCGCGCGCGCAGTCGACGCCGACACCGTGAGCCTGACCACCAAGAGTGCGGACCCGGTTCTTCCGCTCCGTCTCGCCAGCCCCGCCCTCGCCGTCCTGTCCGCCAAGGCGTACGCGGCGGACGGGACCGTGAGCCCGGTCGGCACCGGCACCGGCCCGTTCCGGATCACTCGCCTCACCGGCAAGACCAAGGCCACCCTCGACCGTTACGACGGCTACTGGGGCGGCAAGGCGAAATCGGCCGGCATCGATGTGACCTGGATCGCCGACGGAACCGCCCGGGCCAACGCGCTGCGGTCGGGCGACATGGACATCGCCGAGTGGATCCCCACCGCCCAGGCCAAGCTCCTGGACGAGGGGACCCGGCACGAGGTGCCCTCGGTACGCACCGACAGCCTGGTCCTGAACACCGGCAGCGGCCTGTTCACCGACGTCGGCCTGCGCGCGGCCGCCCGGGAAGCCGTGGACGGCTCCGCTCTCGTCGGGTCCGTCTTCGGCGGCTACGCCGACCCGGCCCAGGGCCTGTTCGGGCCTGCCGTCCCCTGGGCCGCCGACCGGCGCGTCGCGGTGACCGGCCGCGCCCAGGCCGCGACGCCCGGCCAGGTGACGGCGAAGACCTCGGGCCGGACGGTGCGTCTGGCCACGTACACCAACCGTGCCGAGCTGCCCGAGGCCGCGAGCGTGCTCCAGCAGCAGCTGGAGAAGGCCGGATTCACGGTGAAGCAGGACGTCCGCGAGTACACGCAGATGGAGTCCGACCTGCTCGCTGGGAAGTACGACGCCCTCGTGTTCTCCCGGGTCACGCTGCTCGACACCGGAGATGCCGTCGCCTACCTCGCCAGCGACTTCACCGGCACCGGCGTCTACAACATCGCCGGGCTGAAGGACCCGGCGGTCGACCGGGCTGTCCGGGCCGCCGCCGCGGAGAGCGACATGACGAAGCGGCAGCGGAAGATCATGGAGGCGGAGGCGGAGGTCCTGCGGACGGACGCGGTCGTGCCGCTCGTCCACGAGAAGGTCGTCCAGGGCATCGCCACGGGTGTCGAGGGTGTGACCCTCGACCCGCGTGAACGTGCACTGATCACCCTCGACACCCGTCGCGAGTAGGGGACATGAGCAGCGTGCACGGCTCCGCGTCCGCCCGCCGGGCACGCCGGGGTACGGGTCTCGGCCGCGCGGCGGCGGGGGCGGCGGTCCTGACCGCCGTGGCCCTGCTGCCCTGGCTGTCCTTGACCGATCCCGCCCTGACCGTGCTGCGCGCCCGTTCCCCCGACCAGGACCCCACCCCGGCCGAACTGGCCGCCGTGCGCGCCCAACTCGGCCTGGAGGATGGACCCTTCGCCCACCTCGCCACGTGGCTCGGCGGCCTGACGCGTGGCGACGCCGGTACCTCATGGGTGACCGGGGAACCGGTCCTGCCGCAGGTGACGGCCGCGTTCGGGGTCTCCGTCACCCTCATGCTGGGCGCGCTCCTCGTCACCGTCCTGGTGGCGGCGGGGATCTGCGCCCGCACTCTGCACCTCGGGGCCGGGCGGCGGCTCCGCGCGGACCGCGCGGGCACTACGGCGGCGGTTCTGGCCGCGCTGCCCAAGTTCCTGCTCGCCTCCCTGCTCGCCCTGCTCGGTGGGGTGTGGCTGGGCTGGTTCCCGTCGAGCGGGTGGGACGGCCCGGCCTCGATGGTGCTCCCCGCCCTCGCCCTCGGCATCCCGTCCGGCGCCATGATCGGCGGGCTGCTCGACCAGGCGCTGCCGGCCGCCTTCCGCGAACCGTGGGCCCGGACCTGGCACGCCGTCGGCTTCCCACCCGGACACATCGCACGCCACGCGCTGCGCCGCGCCCTGCCGGGCGTGCTGCCCCAACTGCTGCCGACCGTCGTCGCCCTGGTCGGCGGCGCGGTCGCCGTGGAGCGGATCTTCAACGTCCCCGGGCTCGGCCGACTCGCCCTCGACGCCGCTCTCGCCCAGGACCTGCCGCCACTTCAGACCGCTACCCTCGCGCTCGTCCTCCTCGGCACGGCCTCCGGCCTCCTGGTACAGGCGCTGCGCCGCGCACTCCTCGGCCGCCCGCTGCGCGACGGCGCCCTGCCCGCCCTTCCCCCGCCCGAGCCGGCCGCAGGGCGCGCCCGGCACCTCCTCGCCGCGGGCTGCGCCCTCACCCTCCTCGCCCTCGTCGTGGCGGGGCTGCTGCGCGACCCCCTGCACGTCGACACGGCGGCCCGGCTCCTGCCACCCGGCCCCGCCCACCCGCTGGGCACCGACTCCCTGGGCCGTGACCTGCTCGCCCGCCTCGGCCACGGCGCCCTGCGCACGGCCGGCGTGGCGCTCGCCGTGACAGCCGTCAGCGCCCTGACGGGACTCCTCCTCGGCCTCCTTCCCCGCGTCAGCGCGGGGCCGACCGACGTCGTCGCGACGATGCCGGCGGTCCTCGCGGGACTGCTGGTCACGGCGGCCACGGGCCCGTCCGTGTGGGGTGCCGCCGGCGCCGTCTGCGCCGTCGGCTGGACCCCGTACGCGGCCCAGACCGCCGCCCTGGCCGAGCAGGAACGGGCGAGCGGCCACCTCGCCGCCGCGGTCTCCCTCGGCGCCGGCCGCCTCCACCTCCTGCGCCGTCACCTGATCCCCGCCCTCGCCCGCCCCCTCCTGCACAACGCCCTGCTGCGCCTGCCCACCACCGTCCTCGTCCTGGCCTCCCTAGGCTTCCTCGGCCTCGGCGAACAACCCCCCACCCCCGAGTGGGGACGCCTGCTCTCCGAGAACCAGCCCTACGCCGAACTCGCCCCCTGGACCGTCCTCGCCCCGGCAGGAGCCCTGATCCTCCTGTCCGTCCTCGCCGTCACCAGCAGCGCACCCGGACAGCGCGGCGGACAGGGGCGGCGCGCGCCCGCCGCAGCGGAGCCCAGGACACGACCTCACCTCCGACACCGGCCTGAAGGTGCCCTGCGACCGGAGCGCCCGGGCCCGGCCGTCGCAGGCCGTAACCCGCCACGAAATGATCCGGAGTCGCCGAGCGTCCGGCCCACCGCCCGTTCCTCTCCGCGTCCTTGACGGTGATGCCGGGGTCCTTCCGACGGCCGTGGCGCAGGCGCTCCGCCAGCGCGCAGTGGCATTCCCGCCCGTGCCGGTCCTCGGAGAAGTCCCACAGACATCGCCGCACCCCTTCCGACTCGCGACTTCGCAGGTCAGAAGGGGTGCGGCGGTGGCGTTCCGTCAGATGTCGCGGAAAAGATTTGACGGTTCTGTGACCTGCCACGATCCATCTCCCTGAGTGACTGACCTGGGCAGATCGTCTTTCGGCTGTTTCACGGTCGTGCCCGTTGACGCGGCCGAAAGTCCCAGAGAAGTCCCAGAAAGCTCCCATCGGGCGTGTTCGTGGGCTCTCGCCCAGCCCCGCTCTACTCCTGCCGCGTCAGCGCGGAGCCCAGGAACGGACTGGGTCGGCCGTGCCAGAAGACGTCCACGCTGTCCCGGGCGCGGGTGGCCGCCACGAACAGCAGCGACCGGGCCCGCTGCATCTCGTGGCGGTACCGCACCGGATCACTCGTGCGCAGCCGGCTCACCGCCTCGCGCGGTACCAGGCCGTCAGACACGCCCGCGATGATCATTCGCTGGTATTCGAGCCCCTTGAACCGGAACATCGTGCCGATGTGCACGCCGCCGTCGCCCTGCGGGCCGTCTGCACGGATCTCCACCGGCCGGATGCCGTGCGTGCCGAGCGTGTAGCCGATCTCGGCGGCCATCTGGTTCGTCGGCACGCAGATGGCGATCTGCTCGTGCGGAATGGCCAGATCGGGGTCGGCGTCCCAGCCCGCGATGAGAGCCGCGATGCCTTCCCGCTCGGCCGCCCAGTCCGGGTAGGAATGCCCTGACGGCTGCCGTCCGCTGAGCACGGACCGGTAGCCCGCCAGCGTCTCCTTGTCGCCGTCGAGATCGTCGTAGTCCGTCTCACCGAGCACGTCGAGCGCCGAGCGGAGGATCTGGCGCGTCGTGCGGTAGCTCAGGCTCAGCTTCGACGACCGACCCCGGATGTTGACGCCCAGGCTGCCCAGCGTCACCTGGTTCTTGTAGATGCGCTGATGGGTGTCGCCGACCAGGAACAGGTCGTCCGCCTCTCGGGGCGCCATCGCGCGCAGCATCTTCCAGTGCGCCGGGCGCAGGTCCTGGGCCTCGTCCACCACGATGTGCCGGTACCGGTAGCGCAGCCAGCCGCCCGAGCCGTCCGCGACATGGATGTTGTCGAGGCCGCCGGCCTCCTCCCGCTGCCGCGCGAGGGAGAGGACGCGCTGTTCGCGGCCCATCTCCAGCCGGGCGGCGCGCTCGGCGACCTGGTCCCAGGTCTGGCGTCCGAGCCGGTCCAGGCGCTGGGTGAAGCGTTCCGCGAGCTGCCAGATCTCGGCGCGCTCCCCCCGGGTGACGTTCCGGCCGCGTCCGGCCCGCCGGGCACGGAAGTAGTCGGTGCGCGTGGCGACGGCCTGCCCCAGGATCACCTGAGTCCATTCGTCGTGCAGGAACTCCGGGTCCCAGCCTTCCTCGCCCAGCTCGTCGAGCAGCGCCCGCCATTCCCGTACGGCCTGGCTGTCGTCCATCACCTGCTTGCCGCTGCCCGGTTCGGCCTCGCGCACGATGCGCAGCGCCAGCTGGTCGACGTGGCTGACCTCGACCCTGGCCAGCAGCTCCTCGCCGCCCAGCTCCAGCAGCCGGGACCGGAGATCCGCGGCGAGGTTCTTGTTGTAGGTGGTGAGGAGGACCGGCTTGTCGCGGCCGGGCGGCAGCTGCCGCACCAGATGACGCACCCGGTGCAGGGCGACGATGGTCTTGCCCGTGCCGGGACCGCCGCCGACCCGGGCCGGACCCGAATAACGCCGTTCCACGAGCTTGGCCTGGGTGGGGTGGAGGAAGACCTTCCAGCGGCTGAAGTCACCGCCCTCCAGGGCCTCGCGGAGGGCCTCGTCGGAGGTGGTGACGACCGTGGCCGGGCGCTGCGCCGCGGCCTGGAAGTCCTCGGGGTCGACCGGTTCGGCGACGGCGACGGGCGTCGTCACCTGGTCGAGGACCTCGTCGTACGCCTTGCCGTCGAAGAGGGCGAGCAGGACCTCGCCGGTGAGCTGGGGCGCGTACTCGACGAGGCCGAGGAGCTGGTCCTCGGTGGTGAGCGTTCGGATGACCGGGAGCAGCGGCTCGGCGACGCCGAGCTCCGACAGCTGGGCGTCGGTCCAGGCCGCGAACAGCTCCTGCGGCTTGGCCGCTTCGGGCGCGGAAGCCTCGGGCGCGGTGGCTTCGGGTACGGCCGGCGCCGGGGCGGGCGGGGCGGGCGGGGCGGGAACCCGGCGGAGGACGCTCTCCTCCACGACTTCCAGGTCGACGTACTCGATGCCACCGGTGACCTGGTTGACCTGCGCCGACAGCCGGTCGTAGACATCCTTGCGGTGCTTGACGGAGACGATCAGCCAGTCGTCCTCGGCGAGCCGGATCAGCAGGGCCCGGTAGTCGTCGCTGACGCGCGCCGACCACAGGCGGCTGTCTCCCTTGAGCTGCTGGAGCTTGAGGCCGGTGGTGTGCGGGTTCGTCTTGAACTTGTGCTGGAAGTCGAAGAAGGCGCCCTTGACCGTGCGCGGGAGCTTGAGGATCTCCTTGTCGGCCTTGTCGAGCAGGCGCAGCGTCACGCCCGAGGCGGTCATCGTGTGTGCTCCCCGTCACTGGTGCTGTCGTGGTTCGTGCCCCGGCCCCGTCCGAGCAGCCGAGCCAGTTCGGCGGCGTCCCAGGCCGTCGCCGTACGGACGTCCCAGCCGGCCGCCGCGAAGGCCTCGTCCCGGTCCGCGGCCTCGTGGTCGGGTTCCGGGCCGTCGTCGTGGGCGGCGAGGACCACGCCGACGCGGTCCGCGGGCCAGGCCAGTTCGGCCTGCCAGCCCCGCTCGTCGAGCTCGTAACCGTCCTCGGGCGCCGGCGCACCGGCCTCCGCCAGGGCCAGGGCCAGCTCGGCCAGGCCCGCCTCGTCGGGATCGAGGAATTCGAGCACAGGGTCCCAGCCCGGGTCCCGGCCGGTCGCCGGTGCCGCGACCGGCGCGGCGGCTGCTGCCGTCACTTCGGCAGAGGCCGCGGCAGCGGCGACCGCGGCCGCCGGTGCGCCGTCCCGGACGGCGCCGACCTCGACCGCCGCCGCCTCGGCCGCGACCGGTGCCGACTCCTCCCGGGGAGTCTCGGTCCGGGCGGACTGCAGCCATCCCTCGCCGCCGGTCACGGTCAGCGCTTCGGTGGCGAAGCCGTCCACGAGGCTTGTGGTGAGCTGGGCGCTGTCGCCGCCCCCGTGATCCAGGAACTGCAGCACGTTGCTCCAGTACAACCAGGCCCGCCAGCGCCTCCGGTGGGCCCGTGCGTCGTCCATGGCCTCGGCGCTGTCGTCGAGCACGGTCAGACCCGTCCACACCGGCGGGGTGCGCCGGCCGTCCGCGGCCAGGACGAGCCGGCAGCCGGAGGCGTCGGGCCCGTACACGAGCCGGACCGGTCCCGCCGGGCCCGTGACCGTCCCACCGCCCAGCGCCGACAGCAGGGCCGGCCCGAGGCCGTCCGTCCCGAGGGCGGCGGCGCGGACGCCCGCCGCGCCGATGAGCCCCGCGGCGGCGGCTTCGGCCCGCCGCTGCCAGCGTGCGGCGTCGGGCGTCCGTAGATAGGCGAGCAGGAGCCGGGCGGGGTTGACCCAGACGGCGTCGGACAGCTCGCCGGGCAGCCCTCCGCCGATACGGCTGTAGTAGTCGCGTGCGCGGTTCTGCGCGTCCGCCGGGTAGGGCTGCCAGACCGGGTCGGCCGGGCCCGCCGCCGCGTATCCGGTGTCCCGTACGCGCTCGCGCCATTCCTTGACGTCGTCGTACGACAGCTGGAACACCCGCAGTCCCTCGCTGCGCAGACCGGTGCGCTTCGTGGCGTCGTCGGCCAGCCGGTTGTGCTCGGGGGTCGCGTGGTAGGCGAAGCCGTCGAGGTACACCGCGACGCGGGGGCCGGGCGCGTCGAGGCGTTCGAGGAGTATGTCGGGCCGGGTGCCGTCCAGCGCGCGCTGCTGCGAGACCCGCCAGCTCACGGTCGCCCCGTCGTCGCCCGTCAGCCGCAGGTCGAGCGCGTACGTGCCGGCCGACGTGGTGTACGCGTCGGCGGTGGCCCCGGAATCGGCGAGCCTCGCCCACTCCTGGAGCGTCTCGATGAACAGGATCTCCAGATCGCTTTCGGCCTGCCGCTCCAGCGGGATGTGCCGGGTCGTCGCGACGGGTGAGGTCCGCCAGCGCGAACCGTCCTCGCCGAGGAGGTCCTCCAGCATCTGCCGCACCTCGTTGCGGCTGACCTTGTCGTAGTCGGCCGCCGGCACGCGCCGCAGCAGGCACTGGTGGCAGCCGTCGAGACCCTTCTCGCGGCACCCGCAGTCCTCAATGACGTCCCGCGCCTTGAGCAGCACGTCCCGGAAGCCGTCGGCGGACGCGAGCCGGTGCAGATAGCCGGTGCCTCCGGGGAGGCGGTCGTAGACCACGAGGAAGCGCCGCGGCCAGTCGGAGCCGTCGGCGCCCAGGTGGTCGGGCATCGTCGCCTCGGCGATGTCGATGTGGTCGGGATCGCCGCCGTACTGCGCCGCGATGCCCGCGAACAGCGCCGCCGTGAACGACGCGAGGCGCTCCTTGGCGCGGGCCACGGAGGCGGGCAGCAGGATGCGCACCGCCTCCGTGGTGAGCTCGTGCGCGAGCAGCAGCGGCACGTCCTCACCCTTGCCCTGTTCCTCGGCCGGTCCGACCGCCGGGGTTTCCCTGGTCCGGCGGCGCGGACACCACAGCAGGTGGTGGGCGGCGGCCGCGGTGCTCGCCGCGCCGGAGTCCGTCAGCGCGTGCTGGGGCACGTCCACGACCGGACGGCCCTCCGCCGTCGCGCCGCCGCAACTGGTGCACACGTAGAAGGGGTTGAGCCGCACGTCGGCGCCGGCGAGCGGAACGGTGCTGCTGCCCTCCTCCCGGTCCAGACCCAGGTTGAGTGTGCGGATCTTCGCGTGCCGGGTGAAGTCCACGCCGAAGACGGCCGTCTCGTGCCGCCACGACCCGGGGGTGATCCGCTCCGGGTCGACGTCGACCGTCGTCAGCACCGCATAGTGCCGGCGGTCCCGCTCGTCGCGGTCGTCCCGCACCCGGGCGTCGTCCCGTTTGTCACGGGAGACGACGCGCCGCGGCTGGAGCACGTACTGCACACAGCCCGCGTCGGCGATCTCCCGCCCTCCGCAGCGGGGACACGGGCTGGTGTCCTTCCTGGCGTCATGCGTACGGACGTACCCGCACGCCGGGCAGAGCCGCCACTCGGCCCAGGCGCGGCGGTCCGGGGTGCCGACGTCGAGCGCGCGCACCACGTGCCGGTAGCCGTTGACGTAGAAGCTGTTCCCCGGCGCCAGCTCGGTCAGGGCGAGTTTGCGGGAGCGCTCGTAGTCCCGCGTCTCGCTGCGGTACACCCGCTTGGCCGGGTCCCCCGCAGGGTTCGCCGGCCGGGTGTCCTCCTCGTCGTCCGGGGTCTCCGTCCAGTACAGCGTCGCTTCCAGCTGCGTGGTGGTGTCGGTGAGGCTGTAGTTCGGCAGCAGTCCGAGCTCCACCAGCGTCCCGTGCGCACTCGACTGGCTCAGTTCCCGCAGCAGGTCCCCCGCACCGCGCCGTTCGGCGAGCAGTTCCCGGCGTTCGCGGTCCTGAACGACGTCCGTGCGGACCAGGTGCTCGGCGGCCTCGTCGATCGCGGCGATCCTGCGCCGGAGCTCCTCGCGCCGGCCGGTCCAGTCCTCCTCCGCCTCCTGCAGCGCCCGGACGATGCCGCGGGTGGCGTACGCCCGGAGCTCGTCCGCCGCGTACGGCGACACGCCACCGTCGGCATCGTCGCCGCCCCCCGGGAACAGGGCGAGGAACTCCTCCACCAGCGTGGCGCCGTGGGTCTGCGCGGCGTCCGCCAGGTCCTGACACCAGCCCGTGGTGCCGAACAACGCGGAGGACAACCGGGGCACCGGCGGCAGGAGTTCGCCGTCGGACGTCCGCAGCCCGCCGCTCGCCGCGAGATCGAGGAGCCGGGCCGTGTACTGGCGGCGCAGGATCTCCACGGCCGACAGGTAGCAGCCGGGAGGAAGGATCGTCCCCGCGATCATCTCCGACGGCTCGTCCAGGTAGTACAGGTCGCGGGCGCGACGCCCACCGAAGGCGACCACCAGCGCGTTGCCCGTACGGCGTCCCGCACGGCCGGCCCGCTGCACGTAGTTGGCGGGGCCCTTGGGCAGGGACCCGAGCAGCACGGCCGACAACTCACCGATGTCGATGCCGAGTTCCAGCGTGGGCGTGCACGACAGCACGTTCGGGTCGGTGTAGTGCGTGCCCGCCTTGAAGCTGCGCTCGACGCGCTCGCGCTCCGGCCTGGTGAGCATGCCCGTGTGCTCCGCGGTGACCACGCGGAACGTCCCGCCGGTCAGATAGAGCCGGCGGTAGTAGTCGCCGGTGTAGTCCCGCTCGCGGACCGTCGAGCCGAACCCGGAGGTGCTGGAACCGCTGCGCGGCATGCCGGGCTGGGGCGGGGTCAGCAGTCCCTTGCACCGGTAGCGCGGGCACGGGTGCCCGTACCAGCGGGTGCGGCGCTCCGGCGCCACGACCTGCTGCCAGCCGCAGTCCTCGCAGCTGACGAACGCCTTGTTGACGACGGCGTCGTCGAGCAGCCGTGCCTCGATGTGCCCCGGCTGCAGTCCGTAGAGCCGTGTCTGCCGGTCCCGGGCGGTGCGCACCGCGAGCACCCGCTCGTCGGCGAGGGCGGGCAGCAGCCGCCGCAGGTACTCGGTGGCACCGGCGGCGTCCAGGCCGAGACAGCGGCGGGTCCAGTCCTGGTACCAGCCCAGCCGGCCGGTGATCGCGTCGAACTCCGACCTGTCCTTCTGTCCGTCCAGCAGGAAGCGCGGCGGCGCGACGCCTTCGGGGAACGCGGGCATGCCTTCCGGCCTGCGGCCGGAGATGAGGTACCGGTTGGTGCCGGCTTCCTTCATCCAGGTGTCGAGCCACCGGTGGTGCACCGCGCCCCGCAGCCGCAGGCGTTCCAGCAGGCCGCGGACGTAGGCGAGGTAGCGGTCGGGCGTGGGCAGCCCGTCGGTGACGAGGAGTTGGCCCGGCAGGGACAGATGGATGTCGCGGGCGAGCGCCGTGACGCGCTCGGGCTCCGCGACGAGCACTTCGGCCGCGGCGGTCCGCGTGAGCTCCAGGGTGCGGCCCATGCGGCTGCGCAGCCCGAACTCCATGACGGTGGCGAAGGCGAGACGCTCGCCGATCAGCTTCCACGTCCGCGCGTCACCGGTACCGCGTCCCGACAGGAGTCGGTCGACGCCGGGCTCGTCGTGCAGGTCGGGCGGCACGACGGCGGCCAGCGCCTCGGGGTCGTCCACCGACTCCAGGACGTGCCCGATCAGGTCGTTGAGCGCGGTCGGCGCGCCCGCCTCGTCCAGGTTGTGGGCGAGCAGCGAGCGTAGCGAGAACTTGTACGAGGCGTTCGCGACGTATCCGGCCCGGTGGGCCGCGTCCTGCGTGGAGTCGTTGAAGAGCAGCGTCTTGCGCTCCTCCGGTACGAGCGCGATGTCGCCGCCCGTGAACAGCTGGGTGACGGTCGCCGAGGCGAGCGCCGCCTGCGCGGTGCCGAGGAAACGGATGCTGTTGTCGGTGTGGCAGGCCGGGCAGCGGTCGTCCTTGGCGGCCCGGTCGGCCGACTTCTTGTCGAGCATGGCCATCGCGAACCAGGCGTCGATCAGGTCGCCCGCGTCCGACGGCGTCGGCAGCCGGTAGGTGCCCTGCCCGCCGTCGAGCACCACCACCGACAGCGGGTCGACGCCACCGCCGTCCGACGGCCGCGCACCGGTCAGCGCGTCCAGTGTCTGCTGCCGCTCGCCCTGCGTGGCGGCGATGAAGTAGCGCAGGCGCCGCTTGTCCCGGCCCACGGACGCCCGCCAGATCCGGTCCTGCGCCATGACCAGCCGCTGCGGGTCCGCCTCGGGCGACAGCGCGGCCCAGCCGGAACGGCCGCAGTTGCGGCAGTACACCGCGGGCAGATGCACCTCGGCGGGCCGGACGGCGGTGTCCGCCCCGGGCAGCGGCTGCGGCCGTGCAGAAGCCGACGGCCAGCCGTCGGACGGGCCGTCGGACTCCTCGTCGGTGACCGGGGCGGCGTGCAGCGAGGCCCGGCGCGCCGCGGTGCGGTCGTCCTCGTACCACCGGAACTCCGGCGCCGCCCCCACACCGCGCAGCACCCGGGTGACGGGCCGGATCCACAGGTGGGCCTCGATGTGCAGCAGCGGCCGGGGCCGGCGCTCGTCGGACTCCGGGTCGCGCGCCGCCGACAGCAGGGCGACGAACCGGGACAGTGCCTGGAGCACCAGCTGCGGGTTCTCCCGCGCGGTGCGCCCCCACGCATACCCGAAGCGGGCCAGCCGGTCGCGCAGCCCCCACTCGTCCAGCGGCTCTCCGCCGAGCAGCGACAGCACGCCGTGGGTGAAGTCGTGGCGCTTGAGCAGCCGTCCGATGCGGAAGGCGTCGAGGCCGGTGCGGCCGAGCAGCCGCTGCGCCAGCCCGTCCAGGTCCAGCAGATCGGGCTGGGCATCCACCCCCGGACCGCCCGAACAGGCGATGACCTCCTGCGGCGTCGGCGGCTCAGGCAGCTCGTAGTCCACGGCACCCGTGAACTCCTCGGCCGTCATCCGCTCCTCGCCGACCACCGCGTCCGCCGGGAACGGCATCCCGAACACCCGCGACGCCACGTCGAGGATGCCGCCCGCCTCCTTGCCCGCGGCGTCCGCCGGGCCCTCGCCCAGGGTCGCCGACGTCGCCACCGGACAGATCGACCCGAGCGGCCGGCCCGGCCGTGACGCACCGGTCGCCGCGGCCAGCCGCCGCAGCAGCATGGCCACGTCGGTGCCCTGCGCCCCGTCGTACGTGTGGAACTCGTCCAGCACGACGTACGTCAGGTCGGCGCCCTCCCACAGGGAGCGGTCCTCGCCGCGCTGGAGCAGCAGGTCGAGCATCTTGTAGTTGGTGATCAGCACGTCCGGCGGCGACACGCGCATCTCCTCGCGCCGCGTCATCACCCGGCGGAAGTCCGTGTCGGGCCGGTCGCCGATGTACAGACCGGCCGTCACCTGCGCCAGTTCGGCCCGCGCCAGGTAGTCGCCGATGCGGCCGGCCTGGTCGGTGGCGAGCGCGTTCATCGGGTACAGCAGGACGGCCTTGACGCCCCGGTTGCCGCGCGCCCGCTCGCGGCGGCAGTGGTCGAGCACCGGGATCAGGAACGACTCCGTCTTGCCGGAGCCCGTCCCGGTGGTCACCAGCGTCGGCCGGGCCGGGCCGTGCAGCGTGGACAGCCGCGCCCATGCCCGGGCCTGGTGCCGGTACGGGGCGAAGCCGGGGAACCCGGCCGTCCACTCCAGCTCCCGCTGCCAGCCGTCGTCGGCCACGTGGAACGGTGTCCGGATCCGGAGGTAGGGGCCCCGGAAGATCCCCGTCTCGGGATGCCCGAGGAAGCGTTCCAGGGCACGCCGGGTGCCCTCGTCGGCGAGGGCGTACGTCGTCGTGAGGTACTGCGTCAGACTGCCGCGCAACTGGGCGGCGGCCATGGTGGGCTTCACGACGGTCCCTTTCGCCTCTCCGATACCGCTGCCGAGCCTCACGAACAGTACCTCGGTGATCACAGCGCTTCCAGATTCATTGAAGTTTCAGTCATGAAGGCTGAAAAGACGCCATTTCGTGCGGCGGTGACGCGGCGGATCCTGGAACGGACAACGGGATGGACGAGGACAGGCGCGGCGAAGAGGACGCGGGCAGAGCCGAGGGGGAGCCGCCATGTCCGGACCGCTGTACGTTCCCGTCCTGCCGGCCAAGCAGCACGCCTGCCAGGCGTACCGGCAGCTGGTCCCGGCGGTGCAGGCGGCCGTCGTGCCGCTGTGGAACCTTCCGCCCCGCGCGGGTGAACATCCCGACGCACTCGCCGTGGGCGTACGGGACGACCTGTGGCGCGTCCGGAAGGCCCATCGCCATCATCCGGCCTGGGTCGACTCCCCGTTCGCCGACGAGGCACAGCAGTCGGCGCTGGCCGAGGCGCTGTCCGCGGACGCCGGCGTGAGTCCGCTGCGCCCGGTGACGGGCCCCGACCGCTCCGAGGCTCACCAGGCCGCGATGCTGGAGCACGCCCGGTCCAGGGGGAACGGACTCGGCATACGCGTCATGCTGCCCGGCGAGTGGGACGACGTCGTCGGCCAGGGCGTCCGCGAACTCGTCGCCCGCGCCGGTCCCGCCGTGGAGACGGACCTCCTGCTGGACCTGGACGCCGTCCGGGCCGACCGGACCGACACGGCGAAGGAGTCGCTGCGCGCACTCGAAGCCCTGATGCCACTGACTCCCTGGCGAACGGCCGCCGTCCTGGGCGGCGCCTTCCCCGCCGGGCTTCCGGAACACGGCACGGCCGTGGTGCCCCGCTGGGACTGGCGCGTGTGGCGTGATCTGCACTGCGCCGGACGGGACTTCGTCCGCGCCCTCGCGTACGGCGACTACGGCATCGACTCCACCAAGGCGATCGCCCGCGGACCCTCCTCCGACAACGGCGGCGGCCCGCCCTGGGGCGTGCTGCGGTACACCACCGACGAGTCGTACGTCCTCGTGAAGGTGCCGACGCGCGGCCCCGACCGGGCCGCCTCCGTCCGGGCCGCCGCGCGGGACATCCTCGCCCTGCCGGACTTCCGGGGTCCGGCGGCGAGCGCGGGCGAGACCTGGCTCCGCGACTGCGCACACGGGCACGGCCCCGAAGGCACCGGAAACGTCGGCGTCTGGCTGCGCGTCGGCAACATCCAGCACATCACGCACGTCGTCCGGAGCCTGCGGCCCTGACCCCGCCGGGGCGCGCGCTCAGGCGAAGAGCGGCTCCAGCGTCACGGCACCCGCCAGGATCCGCCACGCCGGTACCCGGACCGTCCGCGCCACCGGTCCGGGCTTCGCGCCGGAGCCGCCGGACGGCAGCCCGGGCAGCAGGTCGCCGCGCGCGTGCGCCAGACGCAGATGGCGGGCCGGGTCCTGCCCGTGCTCGGGCCCGGTGTCGACGAGGACGGCGGTGTTGGCGCCGTCCACCGTGAACAGCAGGTCGACGACGTGCCCGCCGACCACCGCCTCGCGCTCCAGGTCGATCACACCACGGCGCCCGAGGAAGTCCTGGAGCCGGTCCGTGAGCTCCTCACGGAAGGCGCTCCGCGACCTCGCGCCCAAGGCCGCGCCGGGCCGGTCCGCCGACGATCCCGCCCCCAGTACCTCCGACCTTCCCGCGAGGAGCGCCGGAAGCCCCGCCTGCCCCTGCCAGAAGGCATGGCTGCCCACCGTGATCAGCTGCGACTTCGCCCGGGTGACGGCCACGTTCCACAGGTTGACCTGGGTCGACACCCAGTGCGTCGTACGGGGCGGGGTGTTGCCGGTGGCCACCGGGCTGAGGACCATGACGTCCCGCTGGCCGCCCTGGAAGGCGTGCACCGTGCCGACCCGCACCCGGTCTTCGTCCGCCCACACCCGCGCCAGGGCGTCCTTCTGCGCGCGGAACGGCGTCACGACGCCCACCGTCGCGTCCTCGGGAAGCCGCGCGAGCAGCTCGTCCACCGTCTCCCGCACCCGGGCGCCCTCCGCTGCGTTCCGCCAGGACCGGCCACCCGCGCCCAGCGCGGACGCGCCGTCCGGCACGTCGACCCAGCCGAGGGCGGGAGCCGGACCGCCCGACCCGACCGGATCGAGCGCCGGAACCTGCCTCCTGACGTCGGTGAGGACCTGCAACTGCCCCGCGTAGCAGTGACCGTTGACGACATCGGCGATCGCCGGATGGCACCGGTAGTGCTCGTCGAGCAGCAGCGTCTCCTCGCCGTGCTGCGCCGCGGCGTGGTACGCGGAGTACACGTGGTAGGCGAGCCGGTGATCCTCCAGCTGCGCCGCGCTCAGCCCGGCCCGCACGCGGGCCTGCCGCTCCTGCTGCACCGTGATCCCGGGAATGTGCCCGAGCTGCATCGGGTCCCCGATGATCAGCGCCCGCTTGGCCCGGAACAGCAGCGGCAGCACCGCCGGGATCGAGCACTGGCTGGCCTCGTCGATCACGACGAGGTCGAAGAGTTCCGGGACCAGTTCGAGCTGACGCACCGAGTGCGTGCTGATGGCCCAGCCCTTCAGGTGCGCCATCAGATTGCGCTGACTCTTCCAGAAGCCGGAGCGCCGGCGCAGGGCCTGGAGCCGCTGGGCCATCAGCGACCGCCCCCGCGTCATCGCCTCGGCGGACACGGCCCGGGCCAGCTCGCCCGACACCTCCGACAGACCCGCCCGGCTCTCCAGCCGCGCCCGCTTCAGCGCCTCCTCGTCCAGGGCGAGATGCCCCGGTACGAGGCTCCTCAGCGCGCCCTCCACTCCGGCGGCCTCGGCGAGGGAGAGCAGCAGCTCAGGCGGTACGGGCCGTTCTGCGGCCCACGCTGGCCACGCGCCCGCACCGCCTTCCCCGGCGGAGGCGACGAACGCGGACAGTGCCCGCCCCCTGCGCCACCGGCCGAAGGAGTACCAGCGGGCGGCGGCGGCCCTGCGCGCCCGGTCCTCCCAGGCGGCGAGCGCCGCGCTCCCGCCCTCCGACCACGCCCGCTCCAGCAGCTCCACCGGCAGCCCGAGCTCGCCCGCGCGGCGCTCACGCTCCCGCAGCAGCTCCAGCAGCCGCGCCTCCTCCCCGACCAGCCGCGCCGCCTCGGCCTCGTGCACGGCGGCCCGGGCGTGCCGGTTCCTCAGGTCACCCGCGACGGTCGCCGCGCCCCGCGCCGGGGCCTCGACGGGCTCGGTGAGCAGCCGCTCCAGCTTCGCGGCCTCGGCCTCCAGGGCCTCGGAGTTCCCCGTCCGCATGAGCAGCCCGGGGGAGATGGCGTCGCAGCGCTCGGCCACCACGTTCACGGCCTCATTGTTCGTGGAAGCGACGAGGACAGACTGTCCGGCGGCCACCGCGGTGGCGACCACCGCCGCCACCACCTCGCTCTTCCCGGTTCCCGGCGGCCCGGTCGACACCGTGAGCGGCCGGGTCATCGCCGACGTGATCACCCGCGCCTGGCTCTCGTTGCACGGCCCGGGGGAGACCAGGACCGGCGGCGCGTCGAGCCCGCCCGGCCCGCCGTCGCCACCACCGGTGAGCAGCGCGTCCAGGGCGGTGCCGGGGATCCGGTCGGCGCGCGTGGACATCTGGAGCAGGTTCTCCACGAGGCCCTCGGTCGCGGTCCGTTCCAGACCCGAGGGCGCGAGGAGGACGGCGGCGTTGTGGGCGCCCGGACGCAGCGAGTCCATGACGGAACGCTCGCTGAGCGCGGACAGGTCGAGCGGCTCCAGCTCCGGGAGTTTGAGCCGCGTCAGGAGCTCCCGCACCGCCTTCACCATCTGGGCGGCGTTGCCCTCCTGCCAGGTCGGCTGCCAGCGGCCGAGCAACTCGGCCGCCTCCTCGTCCTCCAGCAGCTCCGTGAGCACACCGCTGTGCAGCGACGGCACCCCGCTCGGCCGCAGCCGGTCCCGCCCGCTCTCGTCAGGCGCCAGCTCCATCGGCTGGACCAGCAGAGGCGCGATGCGCACCGCGGCCCGCCGGCCGCCGTTCCCACCGCGCTCGGGCAGCGTCACGGCCGGGTACCCGTACCAGTACTCCTGCAGCCCGGCCTCGTCGACCTTCGCCCCGGTGCTCTTCGCCCTGGGCAGCCCACCGGGCGCGGGAAGACCGGACCCCAGTCCCGACTGGATCGTCTCCGCCCCCTGCCCCAGCAGGAAGTAGTCGGAGCCCCGGCCACTGTCCCGGTCGGGCAGCATCTTCGACTCGGCCTGCGCCCGCAGGCAGTGCGCGTAGTAGCGCAGCAGACGCTCCCGGTCGACGCCGTCCCGCGCGTCCTGCGCGACAAGGCCCCGGGCCTTCGACAGCGCCGAGGAGACCGGCAGACCGCCACCGGCCTCCGGCGGCGGCTCGGGAAGCCGGACGGACCGCGCCACCGAACGGGCCAGCGGCAGGGAACGCGTCGCACGGATGGTGGACTTCGTGGGCCGCTGCTCCTCGGGCACGCCGATGCGGACCATCTGCGCGGTCAGGTACTCGAACAGGTCGTCCGGCGTGATCCAGCCACTGTCCTTGATCCGCCCGCTGCGCAGCCCCTCGACGATCTCCCCGGTGAACCGCGACGTGCCGAGCGAGGAACCGGCCGGAGCCAGTGCCGAGGCGGCCTGGAGGGCGTCCGAGGCGGTGATGAAGTACACGCCGGTCGGCCGCAGCAGCGTGCTGGGCGCGGGCCGTTCACCGCCGTCGGCCGCTCCCTTGGCCGTCCAGCCCTGGACGACGGAGCCACTGGAGCAGCAGTCGAGCAGCACGACCTTCGACGAGGCCCGGCAGGACGTGAGCATCCGCTCCAGGAACTCGGCCGGCACGGCAGTACCCGGCAGGTCGTCCGGATCGGCGTCCCGGGTCAGGAAGTACAGCTGCCCGTCCGCCTCGCAGAACTCCCCGTGCCCGCTGAAGTAGAGCAGCGCCGTCTCGCTGGCCTGCCGCTCCTCCAGGAACGTCTCCACGGCGTGCAGCATCTCGGCGCGCGTCGGCTCCGCGACCATCGCGCAGTCGTTGTACATGCCGATCTCGGTGCTCTCCAGGACCGCCTGCATGTAGTGCAGGTCCGCCCGCACCGCCGGCAGATCGTGGTACCGCTCGCTGTCGTACGTGGATACGCCGATCAGCATGGCGTACCGGTCGTTGTCACTCACGCCGCGCCCGGCCCGCCCTGCGCGCCGTCGCCCTCCGTGGGGCCGGAGTCTCCGTTGAGGAACCGCTCGATCTGCGCGTCGTCCGCACGGGCCTGCTTCCCGGAAATGGTCAGCGTCGCCCCGTCGGGCCGCGTGACGACGATCGTCCGCTGCGGCACGCGCGCCAGCCACAGCTGAAGCGCGGCGGCGACCAGAGAGCCGCCGCCGAACACCAGACTGAGGAGGTCGGCGACCGGTCCGCCCTTGTCGGTGGTGGTGCCGGTGGTCGCGGGGCCGGCCGGAACGTCGAGCGCGGCCTGCGGGTCCGCCTCGGCGAGGGCGGCGAGCAACTCGCGGGCCTCACGCCGGGCGCGCAGCGGATCCTCGTCGACGATGGAGATGCGGTAACCGGCGGCCGGGTCGGTGTGGGTGGTGCTGCTCACGTGCGCTGTTCTCCTTTGGGCTCCCCCGTGCAGTGCACACACGGACGAACGACGCTAGCGGCAGGCACTGACAGGCCGTCGACTTGTTTCCAAAACCTGCTGATCATTGGCGGGAAAGGCACAGTTCGGCCCATACGGTCTTCCCCGGAGCGCCCACGCGCGGCGCCACCGCCCACCGACTCGCCAACCGCGCCACGAGGAGCAGCCCGCGCCCTGACTCGGCGTCTCCGGGCGGCTCGTGGGAGGAGAGCAGGGGGACGCGCTCGGTACGGGTGTCGGTGACCTCGATACGCAGGGTGTCCGCCGAGTCGGTGAGCCGGAGGTGGAAGTCTCGCCCGGGAACGTGCCCGTGACGCACGGCGTTACCGGTCAGCTCGGCGGCGATCAGCGTCATGGTCTCGTTGGCGGTCGAGGTGTACGGGTGCCCCCAGCTGTCCAGACGGTGGGAGACGAGCCGCCGGGCGAGGCGGGCGCCGCGCGGCGAGGACGTGAAGCGCATCGCGAACTCAAGGGCAAGGGATGCGGGGGAAGTTTCGCTGTTCATGGGACACAGGCTGGCGTGCGCCGCTTACGCTGAGTAAGGCCCGACGCGCGTACAGGGGGCAGCGGTAGGCGCGGTGTCGGTGCCTGTAGGCGGCGCGGAGCGTGACGGCCGACGCGGAGCGGCGTTGGCCGGTGGAGGTGATGGCGGGCATGAATGAATCCACCCAGCGGGCAGAGGACGACGACCCGGCCGGCGACGCCGCCGCACCGGACCCGGGCTCGGGCATCCTGCGCGTCTTCGGCCGCCAGCTGAAACGGTTCCGGGTACGGGCCGGGATGGAGCGGTCCGAATTCGGGGCGCGGCTGGGGTACTCGGCGTCGACGATCGCGGCGTACGAGCAAGGGCGGCGGGTCCCGCCGCCTCGCTTCATCGACCAGGCGGACGAGCTGCTGGACGCGGGCGAGGTCCTGAAGGAGATGAAGGAGGAGGTGGCGCGGGCGCAGTACCCGGCGTTCTTCCGGGACGCGGCGAAGCTGGAGGCGGAGGCGGTTGAGCTGCATGCCTATGACGCCCATTTGGTGAAGGGCTTGATGCAAACGGAGGACTACGCCCGCGCTGTGTTCAAGATGTGGCGTCCTCTGTTGGACGACGAGACCATCGAGCAGCGGATCGCTGCCCGACTGGCCCGCCAGGCGATCTTCACCAGGCGCCCGCAGCCTCACATGAGCTTCGTGATCGAAGAGGCCGCCCTTCACAAGCGCCTTGGGGGCCGGAATGTCTGGCGAGGCCAACTGGAACAGATCCTGCTGATCAGCCAGACGCGCAACGTCGATGTGCAGGTGATGCCGCTCGACCGTGAGGAACATGCCGGACTGGCGGGACCGTTCACCTTGATGGAGCTGAGGGACGGGCGGAGGATCGCCTACACGGAGGTCCAGAGCGACAGCCGCCTACACACAGAGCGGGGCAGGGTGCGAGGGTTGGAAGCCACGTATGGGACGCTGCGTGCTCAGGCTCTCACCCCACGGGAGTCGCAGGCTCTGATCGAGAAGTTGCTGGGAGACGGATGATCGTGAAGCAGTCGGAGCATGGCAACGAGGGACTTGCCTGGTTCAAGAGCAGCTACAGCGCCGGAGACGGTGGTGACTGCGTCGAGGTAGCTGCACGCGTGAGCAGCGTCCACGTGCGCGACTCCAAGAACACGACCCGCCCCGGGCTGGTGGTCGACGCATCTGCCTGGACTGCGTTCGTCGGCTTCGCAAGCCGGTAGCGGCGCAAGCGGTTGCCCCGGACCTCGAAGGGGCCGGGGCAGCCGCATGTCAAGCCGCGCTCTCCACGGCCGCCTTGCGCGCCGGAGGCGTCCATCGCCCGAGCTCGATCTCCTTGTCGAGCCGTGCCTGGAAGTGCGCGTGCGCGGCCCGCATCTCGGCTTCACGGTCGGCCTTGTAGAAGGGCCCGACGTAGCCGGCGGGGGGCGGGGTGTTGCCGGGGTCGGCGAGGTGGGCTTCGAAGTCGAGCCAGTCCTGCTTGGTCTGGCCGTGCCCGTAAGTGTTGTAGTTGGCGGCGATCTTGCGACCGTTTACGTCGAAGTAGGTTTGTTCCTCGTAATCGCGGAGGATCGGGAATCGCGTCCTGTAAATAGCAGCCATCTGGTCAGCAGTGATGCCAAGCCACACTGAGACGAGCGCGTCGAGCTCAACGAGGGCAGCGCGCCGTTCACACTCGGTCCGGAGCGGCGTGTCGTACTTCCAAGTGGCCGCCAGGCCCGATGCGAGGGGAGTGAGCCGCGGCCAGTCAGGGTTGGCCCAGTCTTCGTAGCCTGCCCAACGAGGGTCGTAAAGCTCTTCCCAGAGGGGGGCGTAGTGGTTAGTGAGGGCGTTGAGACGGAGAGTCCGCAGAAGTAGGGCAGGGGCCAGAGGGTGTCGAGGGTCAGGGGCGGGCATCTTGCGAGCCTCGGCTACCTGGAGGTGAGAGCGACCCGTGATGCGCAAGAGGTAGTCAAGGGGGAGTGCCGCCCAGAATCCAGCGTTAAGGGCAGTGAGAAGATTGTCTGTCATGGCCATGGTCTGCACTGTGTGAACGTGTGCGGGGCCAGGGGGGATCAGGGCGGCGAAGAGGCTACGCTCAGTGATAAAAGGAATCATGGCGCGCCATGCCAGCCGGAAGTATGACGAAGAGGGCTCGCCGTGCCAGGAGCTCTGTGACGTGAGGTAGGTGTCTCGATCGGTGGCGACGTTGTAATTGGTTGCCGGAATGTGGTCGGCTGCCATTTGATGCGCTGCGATCGTGTTCCAATCGCGATGACTCCTGCAGGGGATTCTGGGTTCCTTCGCGAAAGGATGGGCTACCGAGATGTGAGGCCCCTGGATGATCACATCAGACAGATCTTGCACCGCTTGGCTGTTCCAGCGGATCAGGCCATCTTGCTTGGCTGTGGTTTCGAGGAAACCAATTGTGATCATAGGGTCAAAGGTGGATAGGCGTGGAGTGTGGGCGGCGATAGCCTCAATTGCGCCCTCTTCGCTCACCAGAACCGGATACAGCAGCGGGGTTCGAAGTAGGGGCCCGTTGAAGTCAGTGAGCCTCTGCCATGCAGCAAGAAGCGTGATGTCAACGTGCACGACGCGACTGAGGTGCGGGCGAATGTCCCAAGTGCCGTTGTGCTTGATCCCAGGAACCGGTCCATGGCCGTCGTGGGTGAGTGAAGCTGGCAGGGTTTCAGCGCTGCGCAATTCGCTGAGATGGAGGAAGTCTGGTTCTCTTTCCGATCCGTAGATGTGAACGCCGAACTCTTGCGTTCGGCCTAGATCTTCGAAGGCCCAGTTTGCAGAGTTCATGAAATGGGCGTGTACGCGCAGGTGTCGGTATGCGGCCTCGCGAATGGCCCCTTCGTGAACTCCCCCGAAATGAGTGTCTGGGTGAATAAGGCCGCCTCGTCCAGTGTGGCCCAGGTGGCGCAAAACCTGCGCCATGAATGCGCGGTAGAGATCTCCGCGAGTTCCTACTAGAAGCGGGTAGGTGGCAGGGCTTCCCATCATTGCGACCATTCCGGTAATCATGGCCAGCTCGCGGAGCATGAACGACGCATGACTTTGCTCGCGAGCCAATGCCTCCGCTTTCCTCAGTCGCCACTCTGCCGTGCTTGGCTTCTCGGCGAGCTTGAACCAAGGGTCTAGCTCCGCCAGAACCGCATCCTCTTGCCAGTCCGGCCTCACCCAAGGTGGATTCCCCACCTGCAGATCAAACCCGCCCCGCTCCGCAAACACCTGGGCGTACTCCAACTCCCAATGGAAGAAGCCCTGCCGCTTGGCTACGTCACCCGCAACACCGGACCACGGGAACCGGCTCTCCAGCCAATGCGACCGGTCCATGCCCATCCAGCCTGGCAACTCGTCCTCGTACCGCTCCAGAACGTCGAGCGAGTCGAAGGTGGGAACCAGCGACTCCGCCGGCACGTCGTGCGTGCCGAGCAGGGCCTCGGCGAAGTCCAGCCAGTCGTCCAGGTTCGCCAGCGGGATGACTTCGCGGCGCTGGCCCGCGAACGCCTGCTCGCCCTGCCGCTTCCCCTTGCGCCGCTTGTCGATGTCGCCGCGCTTGACCTCCTTCACGGTGACGTTGCCGAGGAGGTCGACCTCCTCGTACGTACGGATGACGTCGGACGCCGCCACCCCCGCGTCACCCTGCGCGGGCACGACCTCCGCCCGCTCGTACCGCGCGTCGGTCCCGTCCAGCAGCGCGGCCTCCTGCACGGGCCAGAACCACAGCGCGCACCACGTGTCCATGAGCTTCTTCAGCCGCCAGTACGGGGTGTCCACCGCCGTGAGATCGGCCAGCACCTTCTCCCGGGGCACGGCTTCCTTCGGCCGGCGCAGCCACTCCGGCTCCGCCTCCCACACGTCCACCCGCCGGGAGATCTCCCGCTCGGAGATCGTCAGCCGCTGGACGACTAGGTCCCACAGGTACTCGGCGCGCCGGGCGAGGCCCTGCAAGCGGGCCGTCTGCTTGGCCGTCGGGGACTTGGTGACCGCCTTGCGCCACGCGCCGAGCGCCTTCGCAGCCTCCGGCGCCAGCGCTTTGGCCTCCTTCTCGGCAGCGACCGCGCCCCACTCCTTCGCGGGAAGCAGGAAGTGGTGCACCGCGCCTTCCGGCAGCGGCACACCCGCCTGCGCGTCGGCCAGCGGGTAGCGCTCCGGGGTCGTGCCCAGCCAGCCGCCCTTCTTCAGTCGTTCGGGGCCGTACACCTCGCGCCGGCCGCCGATGAGGGAGTTGCCGCGCCGCAGGTGGAGGCCGAACCAGGGGGCCTCCATGCCGGGGTGCATGGTGTTGAGCCACAACGACACCTCGGCGAGCTCGACCGCCGTCTCGTTGAGGTCGACGCCGTACGAGTTGTGGAGGGCGATGTACGCCTTGGCCTTCTGGAGTTCGACGGCGTACTGCTCGGTGTCGATGGAGCGGCCGAGTTCCTTCTGGCGGCGGCGGAGGTACTCGGCGGCGACCTGGTTGATGGCCTCGTTGAGGAACGCGCCCGAGCCGAGGGCCGGTTCGCAGATCTTCCAGTCGAGCAGCTCGCGCGCCTCGGTGACCGTGCCGTCCTGGTCCAGGCGGTGCTGGAGGGCGAGCTGCACGGTGACCTTGGTGAGGGACTCCGGGGTGTAGTAGGAGGCCGAGGTCTGGCGGTCGCGGCCGGAGAGCCGGTAGACGAACGAACCGGGGGCGTACCGGACGCGCAGCTCCTCGCCCGTGTCGCGGTCGGGCCGCCGGACGAAGACCGTGTCCGGGTACTCGTCGGCCTTCGACTTGGGCACCAGCCAGGAGCCGTCCTTCGGGTCGCCGCCCTTGGCGACCTCGTACAGCTCCTCGCCGGCGATGAAGCCGGAGTACGACATCAGGCCTTCGTACACGGCGCCGAGCTGGTTGATGCCCAGCTGGGCGTACGAGATGAAGCCGCCGCGCTCGCCCTTCTTGCCCTTGGTGAGCATGAGCTTGTGCAGGACCTCGTACAGGGTGGCGTTGCGGAGCCGGGTGTCGAGGTAGCGGACGCGCTCCCCGCGGGCGAGGGCCTCGTCGGCGTCGTGACGGGGGTCGACGACGGCGTCCGCGCCGATCAGCTTGATCGAGTCCCGCTCGAAGAGCGTGGAGTGCAGGGGTTCGAAGCGCAGGCCCAGGTCCTCGCTGGCCTTCGCGCCGACCGAGCCGACCGCGTCGGCGGTCTCCGCCGTCTCCGCCGTCTCCGCCGTCTCCGCCGTCTCGCCGTGGGTGCGGCGCGGCCGGTAGCCGTCCTGGACCTTGCGGAACAGCAGGTCCAGGGACTCGTACAGGTAGAAGCCGCGACGGGACTTCTCGTCGACGAGGTCGCGCTCCGCGACGAGTTCGCCGAGCCGCCCGAGGCCGTAGCCGAGCTGGTACTCGGGATAGTCGGACGGCAGGATGCCCAGCTCGGGGCGGGCCTCGGCGTACAGCAGGAACAGGATGCGGTAGAGGTAGCGAAGCGACTCGCGGGTCAGCTGGCGTCCGAGTGCGGGGAGTTCGCCGATGTCCTGGGGGCGTACGCCCTGCTCGCGGAGGCGTTCCAGGACCTCGTTGGCGATCAGCTCGACGCTCAGCCGCAGGCCGTCGCGCAGCTCGCTGGAGACCCCCACCGCGTGCTTGGTGGACTTGCCGACGAGTTCGGCGAGTGGGTTCTCGCCGCCTTCCTCGGGGGTGCGGAGCGAGTCGGCTCCGAACAGCGCGGCGACGGTATCGAGTTCGCCGCCCGGGCGGGTGTCGTTGCGCTGGAGCGCGAGGTCGAGGGAGACGGCGAGGTAGCGGCCCTCGCCCCAGACCATCCGGTCGGCGAGGACGACGACGCCGCCGACGAGCAGCAGGACATAGCGCGGGGCCTCGTCGCAGGCGAACAGGAACGAGGCCAGCTTGGAGCCGGTGGTCAGGCTGTTCGAGCCGTCGAGGACGACGGGGTCGAGAAGGCGGCCCGGGCCGTCGGGGTCCAGAGCGGCGTCCGCTTCGGCGGCCCAGCCGCAGTCGACGGCGACGAGGCCCTTCTCGGCGTGCGCGACCGTGATCTCGTGGCTCTGGCCCGCCCGCCAGACGGTGAGGTTGCCGGGCTTCGCGTCGTAGCCCAGTGCGCGCAGGACCTCGGCGTTCAGCGCGTGTACCCGCTCCCGCCAGGCGGGGGCGTCGTACGTCAGCGCGTCGTCGCCGGTATCGGGCGTGGACGCGGTGCCCTCGGCGTCCTCGGGGAGGGCGAAGAACGAGCGGGCCCGGAAGTAGTCGCGGCGCAGTGCCCGGAGACCGGCCCGCGGAGTGACGGGCAGGGCCTGCTTGGTGTCCTCGCGCAGGATGTCGGGGCCCTCGGAGGGCGCCGCCTCTCCCGTACCGGCCGGGGGCTTGGCGGCCTCCTCCCGCTCCTTCCAGGTCTGGAGCAGGCCCGTCTTGAGGTCCTTGGGCAGCACCTCGGCGAGGTAGTGGGCCGAGAAGTAGTCGCCGCGGTTGACCAGGGAGTCGTACGTCATGACAGTGGCTCTCTCAGAGGGCAGCGGGCGTGGCGGACGGGGAGGAGGACGCGGCCGGTGGTGCGTCGGGGTCGGGCAGCAGCACCGCGAGGACGCGCAGCATCGGGCGCTGCCCGGTGGTCAGCAGGTCATCGGCGAGGTCGGTGAGCCGCCGCTTGGTGTGCTCGCCCGCCAGCGTGGGCTGCTCCCAGTCGCCGAGGCGCAGCTTGTGGCGCTCGATCGACTCGCGCAGCGGCCGGTCCCAGGCGTCCCGGTGCCGCTCCATGAAGGCCTCGGCGGCCTCCAGTACGGCGGGAATGGCGGCGGCCAGCGGGGCGGGGTCCCGGTGGCGGAGCTTGTTCGCCATCGTCGGGCCGACCCCGGAGCGGCGCAGCAGCGACACCATGTCGTCGTCCACGGCCCCGCTGCGCGTCACGCCCATCCACTTGACGACCGTCGGCCGGCCCAGGGCGTTCGAGTACACGCCCTGGACGAGATAGGTGGGCTCCGCCACCTCCGCCGTGATCATCGGCGCCTCCTGGCGCCCGAGCCGGACGAGGACCTTGTCCGTCAGCCACTCGACCACCGGGTGCAGGTCCGTCAGCAGCGAGATCTCCGGCCAGCTGGAGGTGGAACCCGCCTCGTGGGCCCGCTGGAGCGAGTGCTGGGCGAGCCGCCGGTTGAAGGTGACCAACAGCCGCTCGCGCAGTCGCTGTTCGCGCAGGTAGTCCACGGGCAGCGCCTTGAGGCGGTGGAGGAGGTCGGCCGGGGGACGGAAGGACAGCAGGCCCGACTGCTCGTCACGGTCGAGGTCCAGGCGGTCGCGGGCGTCCGGATACACCTCGCGCAGCGCCTCGTCCAGGAAGTGGGCGGTCGAGTCGAAGAGGCGGGGGAGGACGGAGCCCGTGGCCACTTCCGTACCGGTGGCGCCTCCGGCCGTCTCGTGGGCGGACTCCTCGGCCGCGGTGCCGTCCCCCGCCTGCGGCTCGTCACCGACCGCGCCGAAGAAGTCCGCCAGGAAGTCGTCCATGGCATCCGTTCCGGCGTCCTCGCCGGACCGGCGCCCGTCGAGGGACTCGTCCACGGTCCTGCCGCGCAGCAGATCCTGGATGAGGGATTTCTCCTCGGCCTCCGCGCGGTAGAGGCCGGTGACGGCCTCCGCCGTGCCGAGCGAACGGTGCGCCTGGTCCTCGCGCTCCAGGAGCCGTTCGGAGACCAGGGTGTCGTCCTTCGCGCCCTCGGTGCCGCTGGTGAGGATCAGGGCGCGGAACTGCGGCGGGCGGGCCTGCCCGTAGCGGTCGATGCGGCCGTTGCGCTGCTCGATGCGGATCAGCGACCACGGCACGTCGTAGTGGACCAGCTGGTGGCACTGGCGGTGCAGGTTGACGCCTTCGGAGGCCACGTCGCCCGTCAGCAGGATCCGTACCGGAGCGCCGGCCAGTCCGAACTCCTCCACGACGCGCATCTGCTGCTCGTCGGAGAGACCGCCGTGCATGACGCGCAGGCAGTCCTTCGCGGTCCGGCCCCGGAAGCCGAGGGCGGCGGGCAGGACGGTGGCGAGCCACTCCAGCGTCTGGACGCGCTCCGAGAAGACCACGACGCGGGTGTCGGAGGACGGGCCGACGCCGATGCCCTTCAGCTGTTCCACCAGCGCGGCGAACTTCGCCGAGTCCGCCTCGGTCAGGTCGGCGGTCAGTTCCGCGAGCCGGCGCAGTGCGGCGAGCTCCGCGCCCGTGGCGCGGGGGTCGTCCTTCTTCTCCAGGGTCTTGATGCGGGCGCTCACGGTGGCCTTGAGCGCCGCGTGAGAGGAGAGGAAGGACTTGAGGAGCGTGTACGGGAAGAGCGGGACGGAGCTCACGGACGGGCTGCCGTCGCGCGGCAGCCAGACGGCCGCCAGCTCCTCGAAGATCCGCTCCTCGGCCGGGGTGGCCGGACAGTGCACGGCCTGGGACGGTCCGCGGTCCGCCCACTGGCCCTTCATCTGCTCGCGGACCTCGGTGCTGACCTTCGTACGGCGGATGAAGAGGTGCTCGATGTCCTCGGCCCGGTAGTTCTCCGGGTCGCGGATCGCCGCCGGGTCCAGCAGGGCGATCAGCTCGGCGAACGACCTGGCGTCGCCGTTGTGCGGCGTGGCCGACGCGAGGATCAGGGCGTCGGTGCGCGGCGCCAGGGTCTGGGCGAGCTGGTTGCGCAGGGAGCCGCGGTTGATCAGGTTGTGCGACTCGTCGATGACGACCGCGTCCCAGCGGATCTGCTCCAGGTGGTGGCGGTACTGGTCGGTGTTCTTCAGCGTGTCGATCGAGACGATCACGCGCTTGAAGAAGGTGAACGGGTTCCGTCCCGCGGGGATCTCGCGCTGGATCCGCTCGATGCCCACCGAGTCCAGGCGGACCAGCGGAATGGCGAACCGCGTCCACAGCTCGTGCTGGAACTGCTCCAGGACGTGCTGGGGCGTGACGACGAGGATGCGCTCGCCCCGGCCGCGCCGGATGAGCTCCGCGAGCGTCAGACCGATCTCCAGCGTCTTGCCCAGACCCACCACGTCCGCGATCAGCAGCCGGGGACGCAGATTGGCACCGGAGAGCGCGAGCTCGGCGGGGCGGCGCTGGTAGGGGAGCGGGTCCAGGAGGAAGGAGTCCGCGAGCGCGAGCCGCCGCTCGGACTGGGGCAGCGCCGTGCGGCGGAGCACGGCCTCCAAGAACAGCCGGGAGCGCCGGTAGGTGGGGGAGTCGTCCGCGATCAGCCGGGTGTCGCGCGGGTCGATGAGCTCGACGGTGTCCAGGCCGGTGAAGAACACGGCCTCCTGGTCTCGTACGAAGTCGGACACCCCGACCACCTCGACCCGGGTGCCGTCGTCGGTGGTCGGCACCGCGTTCCTGACCAGCCACACCTCGTCGCGTACGAGGACCTGCGCGCCTGCCGGGAACTGCTCCTGCCCCGCCGCGACCGACGCGTCGCCGTGCTGCTCGGGGCTGGTCTGGACGGCGGTCACCCGTGTCCTCCTGTGGTGTTTCGTGACGGTTGTGGCAGACCCCTCAGTATCGCGGGTCCGTCGGCATCGGGAGACCGCCGGTGTCAGAACGCCGCCTGGGCCGCGTACACCTCGCGGAGCCGCTGTGCGGTGATCCGGGCCTGGGCGGAATGGAGCCGCTGCCCGGAGCGGCCGCGAGGAGCGCGGGGAGCGGTCGGCGGCGTGGACGACGGATTGTCCGTGCCCATGGCGGGTTCCGGGACGGCGGGTGCGGACGAGGGCGCGGCGGTTCCGGACCGCGGCCCGGGACGGTCGACGAGCGTAGGGGTCGGCTCGGGGGCGGCCTGCTCGTCTGCGTCAGGCGCGGGGGCGGCCGGCGGGGCGGCGTCCGGGGAGAGCACCTCGGTCGGTCCTGTCGTCGGCGACGTGCTCGGCCCGGGGACCGCCGGGACGGTGGGCGGCAGCGGGAGGACGACCGTCGGCGGCAGGCTGTCCAGCGGATGCGAGGGAGCCGCCGTGTGCGTCGTGAGCCGGCGCCGCGCCTGGGCGACCTTGAAGCCCTGCGCCTCGATGACCGCCCGGCACTGCTGGACGACGTCGCTCAGCGCCGGCCGGTCCTCGGCCCGGTGCGCGAGCATCGCCGTCAGCAGGGGCACCAGCTCGTCGGGGACCCCCGACAGGTCAGGAGCCGTCTCCGGGTCCGTGACCTGGTGGAAGAGGACGTGGATGTTCGCGGCCTGGTACGGGAGGTGACCGGAGGCGGCGAACAGCATCACGGCGCCGAGCGCGTGCACGTCGACCGCAGAGGTCAGCGGCCGGTCGCCTCGCGCCTGTTCGGGCGCCATACAGGCCGGGGTGCCGACCACGGCGTTGGGCGCGGTCAGGGACACGCTCGACTCGGCGAACACCGCGAGGCCGAAGTCGATGACCTTCGGCCCGTTGGGGCCGAGTAGCACGTTCGCGGGCTTGAGGTCACGGTGCAGCAGACCCTGCTTGTGCACGGTGGCGAGCGCTTCGGCGAGCGTCGCCCCGAGGGAGGCGGCGAGCAGCGAGGGAAGCGGGCCGTGCAAGGCCACGTGCCGGCTCAGGTCGGGGCCCTCGATGTACTCGGTGGCCAGCCACGGCGGATCGGCCTCCGCGTCGGCGTCGAGCAGCGCCGCGATCCGCGCACCCCAGATCGTCTTGAGGATCTCCACTTCCTGGGCGAAGCGCTGCCGGGTCTCGGAGTCCACGACCGACGGCTTGATCACCTTGACGGCCGCGGGCTCCCCGCCGGGTGACTCGCCCAGGTACACCTGCCCCATGCCACCGTGCCCGATGCGGCCGAGCAGCTCGTAGCCGCCCAGCTCGACGGGGTCACGCGGGCTGAGGGGAGCGATGTGCACGAGGGGCCTTTCTGCTCGTGAGCGTGAGGACGGAGCTGTGACGTGTCCGGTCGCACCGCACACGGTATCCGGCTGGAGACCGGTGCCATACGGGCGCGGAGGCGGCCGGCTATCCGAGGTCCCGCCTGCGCTCCGCGAGGCACCGGACCCAGAGTTCGTGGGCCCGTCGTGCCTCGTGCATCGAAGTCCGGGCGAAGGCCTCGTCGGCGAAACCCACGGCCGCGACCTGCTCCACCACGTGGACGAGGTGCGCGGCCACCTCGCGGAGGCGTTCGGCGTGCGCCTCACGCAGCCGTGGCGCCAGCTCCTCCTCGCGGGCGGCAAAGGCCATCAGGTCGTCGAAACCGGCGTCGTCCGCGTACGCGGAAGGGAGTGCGGGCAGGTCCGCCCCGGTGAGAGGGCGCACGGCCGGCAGGGCGCGCTCGGCGGCCTCCTCCCGCCCGAGGACACGGTGCAGCAGCTCCCGGGCGCGGTCCGTGCCGCGGACGCGAGCGGAGACCGCGTCCAGGGCGTCCAGCTCCAGGCCGACACCCGGCTCGTCCTCCGCCGCGAGCAGGGCGCTCAGCCGGACGGCGATCGCCTGGCCCGTGGCCGACGCGTCGTCGATGACCTCGTAGCAGGCGTCGAGCTCCTCGAAGGCGCGCTCCGCCGTGCGGATGGCGGCCGTCACCATGGCCGGGGTGTCACCGTCGAACCGGCCTACCGCCTGGGCGAGCTGCGCGGACGTCATGGACACCGCCGCCAGCAGGTCCTCGGTGTGCCGCTGCCTGGTCGGTCCGCTCGTCGTTCCGGTGCCCACCGTTCCCCCTCGCCGTGCCGGTGCTCCGCTCCCCGATCATGGACGTCGGCCGCCGTGCACGGCAACGCGCGGCCGGATCTGTGCCGGCCGAGGCGTCGGAGTTGGCCGGAAATACGCGAAACGACGCCGAAGTGGATCACGAGCGCCCCACAATGCACCCGGCCGTACCCTCCGACCCAAGGACACCGATGCTCGATTCGTACCCGGAGTTCCAGCTGCGCCTGCCGTACGGCGGGCCCACGGCCAGAGGCCGGCTGCTGACCGAGAGCGGGACCAACGGCAGCCAGAAGATGGTGGTGCTCGCGGGCTCCCCGGCGCGACCCGTCGTCGTCCCGTCGTTCCCGGAGAAGACGCCTTCCTCGTACCGCCTGCGCGAACGGCTCATCGCGGAAGGGGTGATACGCGAAACGTCCACGCGGCCGGGCTGGCTCGAAGTGGTCGAGGACGTGGAGTGCAACTCGCCCTCCGCGGCGGGGGAGATCCTCCTGGGCCGCAGCAGCAACGGATGGATGGAGTGGAAGACCGAGGACGGCCGGCCGCTCGCCGACTTCCTCGGCCAGGTGTGGTCGGGTCCGAGCCGCGCCTGGCTGGTGCGGGGGCCGCACTCGGCCGGCCCCGACCTGTTCCGGCGCGCGTGGCTCCCCGAAGGCAGGGTGTCCCTGACCGCCGCCCACCTGCGCCCCGCCGCCACCCAGGGCATCAGCAAGGAACAGCTGCGCACCTTCGTCGACGAGGACTACGGGGCGACGGCGACGTACACCGAGAAGCCGCAGCTCGTCGAGGAGCTGCACGCCTTCCTCTCCCGGATGCGGCCCGGCGACACGGTGTGCGCACTCTCCGACGGCCGGCTCCACACCGGGAAGATCACCGGCAACGTCGAGCACCTCGTCGCCGACGACGGAAGCCACGTTCTCTGGCGTCCCGTGGAGTGGGGAGGCGACGGCTTCCCCGTGGACGAACTGCCGCAGGAACTACGCCAGAAGCTCTCGTCGCGCCACGACGTGGTCGACCTCACCACCGTCAAGGCCATCGTCGACGGTCTCGGGGTCAGCGACGAGGAGCTGGTGGAGGAGGCCCTGGCCGATGGCTCCATGATCAGCGCCGAGCCCCTGGCCGTCACCGCCCGCCGCGACGTGGAGCTGCCCGAGCCCACCGAGGAGCTGCGGAAGGAGCTCCACGTGCACCGCCTCGAATGGCTGCGGGAGATCAGGCAACTGCTCCACGACGAGAAGCAGCTGATCTTCTACGGGCCTCCCGGGACGGGCAAGACCTTCCTGGCGCAGGAGCTCGCCGAGTTCTTCGGCGGCGGGCCGGAACAGGTCGAACTGGTCCAGTTCCACCCGTCGTACTCCTACGAGGACTTCTTCGAGGGCTTCCGCCCCCGCGAGGACCCCGGCACGCGCGAGGTCGCCTTCCGGCTCACGGCCGGCCCCTTGCGCGAGTTCGCCGAACTGGCCCGCAGGGAGGGCAACCGGCACATCCCGCACTTCCTGGTCATCGACGAGATCAACCGGGCCAACCTCGCCAAGGTCTTCGGCGAGCTGTACTTCCTCCTCGAATACCGCGACCGGTCAGTGCGGCTGACCTACTCGGACGAGGACTTCTCCCTGCCCCGCAACCTCTTCGTCATCGGCACCATGAACACGGCCGACCGCTCGATCGCCCTCGTCGACGCGGCGATGCGTCGGCGCTTCGCGTTCGTCGAGCTGTCCCCGCGCATCGATCCCACCCGAGGGCTGCTGCGCTCCTGGCTGGAGTCAAAGGAGAAGGAACCCGAACCCGCGGACCTGCTCGATGCCCTCAACGCCCGTATCGACGAACCCGACTTCAAGATCGGGCCCTCGTACCTGATGAAGCCCGGCGTGTACCGCGAGGGCGGACTGGAACGGACCTGGCGGACCAAGATCCTCCCGCTCCTGGAGGAGCACCACTACGGCGAAGGCGTGGACATCGAGGGTCGCTACGGCCTGCCGGCACTGCGCAGGGCGCTCGCCTCACGCACCACCTCGCCCGAACCGGGCGACGGGACCGACGCGCAGTGACCTCCGACGTCCCGCTCGTCGAACACGGACCCGCGCGCTCGGTCCGGCTCCCCGACGCCGTGGGCCGCGCACTGGCCGCGTCCAGGATCCTGGAAGAGGCCGGTCCGGACCCTTACGACCCGGGCGCCTGGCGACTGCGCGCCGGCAGCAGGGTAGGCGCCGTCACACTCACCGTGCCCGGCGGTGAAGGCGTCACGGTGCGGATCACCCCCAAGGTGCCGATCGCCCGCCTGCTCTTCCTGCTCGGCTACAGCAGCGACCCCCGGGGCTGGAAGGACGGCACTGTGGACCTGGCTGCGCACGAAGACCTCCTCCCGGCGTTCGCGCACGCCGTCGAGCGCCAGATCGACCGCGCACTGCGGCAGGGCCGGCTCCAGGGCTACCAGACGGCCGAGGAGTCGTCCCCCGTCGTACGCGGCCGGCTCCGCGAGTCCGAACAGATCCGCCGCCGGTTCGGCATGCCCGTGCCCGCGGAGGTGACGTACGACGAATTCACCACGGACATTGCCGAGAACCGCATCCTCCGCACGGCTGTCGACCGCCTCCTGCGCCTCCCCGGTGTCCCCCGGACCGTACGTACGCGCCTGATGCACCAGCGGTCCCGGCTGGTGGACATCACACCGCTCACCCGGGGGCAGACACCACTCGGCTGGCATCCGACGCGGCTCAACACCCGTTATCACCCGGCGCTCCACCTCTCCGAGGTGGTGCTGAGGGGATGGTCGGCCGAGCACCTGCCCGGGCAGCTGCGCATGAACGGCTTCCTGTTCGACATGAACGGCATCTACGAGGACTTCGTCTGTACGGCACTACGGGAGGCCATGCGTCCCTACGGTGGGAGGAGTGTCCTCCAGGCCCGGAACATCCACATGGACGAAGGGGATGCGATCCGTCTGCGACCCGATTTCGTCTGGTACGGAGAGTCCGGCACCCCACTGATCGTCGCGGACGCCAAGTACAAGGCCCGCAGAAAACCCGGCCTTCCGAATGAGGACCTGTACCAAATGCTGGCCTACTGCACTGCCCTGGGGCTGCCGGAGGGGCACCTGGTGTACGCGAAGGGCAACGCTCCACACATCAGCCACCGTGTGCGACATGCCGGTACCGTCCTCCACCAGCACGCCATCGACTTGGACCAGCAGGCCGCGGGGTTGCTTGCCGAGGTCGACGCACTGGCTCGGCACATGCTTCGCGGCTCAGCAATATCGCGTCAGGGCGGGGCACCCTCTGGGCGGTCCTTGCGTACTTGAGCCGGCGCACATGACGCACGGCCGCGCATCCCGAGTCGCTGACGGCCGTTGAACCGGAGCTTCTCCGATTGGGCGGCTGCTCTGCATGATTCTGATGGCATCACGCAGAGCACCGACCACGACGCCCCCAGGCTCCAGAGGTCGGCAGTTTCTCGGCCCCGGCCCACAGAGTCCCAGACAAGTCCCACAGGCGCTGGCGAATCCCCTCCTGGCTCGCATACCTGCAGGTCAGGAAGGGATCAGCGGCATTGCTTCTGAAGGCGGTCAGATGTCGCGGAAGATCTCGATCTGCGCGCCGACCGAGTTCAGGCGCTCCGCCAGGTCCTCGTACCCGCGGTTGATGACGTACACGTTCCGCAGGACCGACGTGCCCTCGGCCGCCATCATCGCCAGCAGGACGACCACCGCCGGGCGCAGGGCCGGCGGGCACATCATCTCCGCGGCGCGCCAGCGGGTCGGGCCCTCGACGAGGACGCGGTGGGGGTCCAGGAGTTGGAGGCGGCCGCCGAGGCGGTTGAGGTCGGTGAGGTAGATCGCGCGGTTGTCGTAGACCCAGTCGTGGATGAGGGTCTTGCCCTGGGCCGTGGCCGCGATGGCCGCGAAGAAGGGGACGTTGTCGATGTTCAGGCCCGGGAAGGGCATCGGGTGGATCTTGTCGATCGGCGCCTCCAGCTTGGAGGGCCGGACCGTCAGGTCGACCAGGCGGGTGCGGCCGTTGTCGGCGGGGTACTCCGCCGAGCGGTCGTGGTCCAGGCCCATCTCCTCCAGGACCGCGAGCTCGATCTCCATGAACTCGATCGGCACCCGACGGATCGTCAGCTCCGACTCGGTGACGACGGCCGCGGCCAGCAGGCTCATCGCCTCGACCGGGTCCTCCGAGGGGGAGTAGTCCACGTCCACGTCGATCTGGGGCACGCCGTGCACGGTCAGCGTGGTCGTGCCGATGCCGTCCACCCGTACGCCCAGGGCTTCGAGGAAGAAGCACAGGTCCTGGACCATGTAGTTGGACGAGGCGTTGCGGATGACGGTGACGCCGTCGTGGCGGGCGGCGGCGAGGAGCGCGTTCTCGGTCACCGTGTCGCCGCGCTCGGTCAGCACGATCGGGCGGTCGGGGACGACCGACGGCTCGACCTGCGCGTGGTAGAGGCCCTCGGTCGCGGTGATGTCCAGGCCGAAGCGGCGCAGCGCGATCATGTGCGGCTCGATGGTGCGCGTACCGAGGTCGCAGCCGCCCGCGTACGGCAGCTTGAAGCGGTCGAGGCGGTGCAGCAGCGGGCCGAGGAACATGATGATCGAGCGGGTGCGGATCGCGGCCTCGGCGTCGATCGCCTCCATGTCCAGCTCGGCCGGCGGAACGATCTCCAGGTCGACGCCTTCGTTGATCCAACGGGTGCGTACACCGATGGAGTTGAGGACCTCCAGGAGCCGGAAGACCTCCTCGATCCGGGCGACGCGGCGCAGGACCGTACGGCCCTTGTTGAGGAGCGAGGCGCAGAGCAGCGCGACACACGCGTTCTTGCTCGTCTTGACGTCGATGGCGCCGGAGAGCCGACGGCGGCCGACGACCCGCAGATGCATGGGGCCGGCGTAACCCAGGGACACGATCTCGCTGTCGAGTGCTTCGCCGATGCGTGCGATCATCTCAAGGCTGATGTTCTGGTTGCCGCGTTCGATGCGGTTGACGGCGCTCTGGCTGGTGGCCAGGGCCTCGGCGAGCTGTGTCTGCGTCCAGCCGCGGTGCTGGCGGGCGTCACGGATGAGCTTGCCGATGCGTACGAGGTAGTCGTCTGCCATGGCGTCACGTTATCTCAGATATGAGATGACGCTCGCGAGGGGGTGGACCGTCAGGGTGACGGAGTGTGCGCAATGGGGTGACGCGGTTCATAGAGCGGCAGTTCGGCGCCGCTCGGCAGCCGGATGGCGGCGAGCAGCCCCCAGCCCTGATCGGTGATGGGCCGTGAGATCTCGGTCCCGCGGTCCTCGAGCGTGGTCAGCGTGCCGGTGATGTCGTCGCACATCAGATAGAACTCGTGCTTCGATTCGGCCGGGGAGGGGTGTACGGCGACCTCCGCCGGCGGCAGCCTGAAGATGAGCCAGCCCTCGCCCGCGTCGACGTGGTCGAACTCGAGCACGTCCCTGAGGAACGCGCGATCCGCGTCCGCGTCGGAGGTGTAGAGGATCACATGCGCGCCGCTGAACATGGACCGATCCTCGCCTCCCGCCCGGAGCGCGGCAATCGCTCCGCGGCCGTACGGGGGTCCTTCCTCCGGCCCCGTCGCGGCCCGAGCGCTCCCGAGTGCTCGCCGCCCCCGGGTCGACCCCGGTCATGCTTTGTGCGCCCGAGGGCATGCCGGGCATGACCCGGCGGCGGTCATGTACTAGAGTTATCTCGACATCGAGATATCTGCCGAAAGACGCACCGCAGCCGCGCCAGCCGGTAAGGGTTACCTAACTAAGTCTTACCTTAGCGGACCGGCGAGGAGCCATCGCGGCAGGATGCGGTCAGAACGCGCACATTGATGAAGGAGACTGTCGTGTCGGCGAACAGCTTCGACGCCCGCAGCACGCTGCGCGTGGGCGACGAGTCGTACGAGATCTTCAAGCTGGACAAGGTCGAGGGCTCCGCGCGCCTCCCCTACAGCCTGAAGGTGCTCCTGGAGAACCTGCTCCGCACCGAGGACGGCGCGAACATCACCGCCGACCACATCCGTGCGCTCGGCAGCTGGGACTCGCAGGCGCAGCCCAGCCAGGAGATCCAGTTCACGCCGGCCCGCGTGATCATGCAGGACTTCACCGGTGTGCCCTGCGTCGTCGACCTCGCCACCATGCGTGAGGCCGTCAAGGAGCTCGGCGGCGACCCGGCGAAGGTCAACCCGCTCTCCCCGGCCGAGCTGGTCATCGACCACTCCGTCATCGCCGACAAGTTCGGTACGAAGGAGGCCTTCGGCCAGAACGTCGAGCTGGAGTACGGCCGCAACAAGGAGCGCTACCAGTTCCTGCGCTGGGGCCAGACCGCCTTCGACGACTTCAAGGTCGTCCCCCCGGGCACCGGCATCGTCCACCAGGTCAACATCGAGCACCTGGCCCGTACCGTCATGGTCCGCAACGGCCAGGCGTACCCCGACACCCTCGTCGGCACCGACTCGCACACCACCATGGTCAACGGCCTCGGCGTGCTGGGCTGGGGCGTCGGCGGCATCGAGGCCGAGGCCGCCATGCTCGGCCAGCCGGTCTCCATGCTCATCCCGCGCGTCGTCGGCTTCAAGCTGACCGGCGAGCTGCCCGCCGGCACCACCGCCACCGACCTCGTGCTCACGATCACCGAGATGCTGCGCAAGCACGGCGTCGTCGGCAAGTTCGTCGAGTTCTACGGTGAGGGCGTCGCCGCCACCTCCCTCGCGAACCGCGCCACCATCGGCAACATGTCGCCCGAGTTCGGCTCCACCGCCGCGATCTTCCCGATCGACGGCGAGACCCTGAACTACCTCAAGCTCACCGGCCGCTCCGAGCAGCAGGTCGCGCTCGTCGAGGCGTACGCCAAGGAGCAGGGCCTCTGGCTGGACCCGTCCGCCGAGCCCGACTTCTCCGAGAAGCTGGAGCTCGACCTCTCCACGGTCGTCCCCTCCATCGCCGGCCCGAAGCGCCCGCAGGACCGCATCGTCCTCGCGAACGCCGCCGCGCAGTTCGCCCAGGACGTCCGCAACTACGTCGACGACGTGGACGAGGCGGGCAAGGAGTCCTTCCCGGCCTCCGACGCCCCGGCGAACCACCCCGACGGCGCCCCGTCGAAGCCGGTCACCATCACGGCCCCCGACGGCTCGACCTACGAGATCGACCACGGCGCCGTCACCGTCGCCGCGATCACCTCCTGCACCAACACCTCGAACCCGTACGTCATGGTCGCCGCCGCGCTCGTCGCGAAGAAGGCCGTGGAGAAGGGCCTGACCCGCAAGCCGTGGGTCAAGACCACCCTCGCCCCGGGCTCGAAGGTCGTCACCGACTACTTCGACAAGGCGGGCCTGACCCCGTACCTCGACAAGGTCGGCTTCAACCTCGTCGGCTACGGCTGCACCACCTGCATCGGCAACTCCGGCCCGCTGCCGGAGGAGGTCTCCAAGGCCGTCAACGAGCACGACCTCGCGGTCACCTCGGTGCTGTCCGGCAACCGCAACTTCGAGGGCCGGATCAACCCCGACGTCAAGATGAACTACCTGGCCTCCCCGCCGCTGGTCGTCGCGTACGCCCTCGCGGGCTCCATGAAGGTGGACATCACCAAGGACGCGCTCGGCATCGACACCGAGGGCAAGCCGGTCTACCTGGCCGACATCTGGCCCTCGGAGGCCGAGGTCAACGACGTCGTCGCCAACGCCATCGGCGAGGACATGTTCAACAAGTCCTACCAGGACGTCTTCGCGGGCGACGCCCAGTGGCAGGCGCTGCCGATCCCGACCGGCAACACCTTCGAGTGGGACCCGCAGTCCACCTACGTCCGCAAGCCCCCGTACTTCGAGGGCATGACGATGGAGACCACCCCGGTCACCGACATCAGCGGCGCGCGCGTGCTGGCGAAGCTGGGCGACTCGGTCACCACCGACCACATCTCCCCGGCCGGCGCCATCAAGGCCGACACCCCGGCCGGCAAGTACCTCACCGAGCACGGTGTGGAGCGTCGTGACTTCAACTCCTACGGCTCGCGCCGAGGCAACCACGAGGTCATGATCCGCGGCACGTTCGCCAACATCCGCCTGCGCAACCAGATCGCGCCGGGCACCGAGGGCGGCTACACCCGCGACTTCACGAAGGACGGCGCCCCCGTCTCCTTCATCTACGACGCCTCGCGCAACTACATCGAGCAGGGCATCCCGCTCGTCGTGCTCGCGGGCAAGGAGTACGGCTCCGGCTCGTCCCGCGACTGGGCCGCCAAGGGCACCGCGCTCCTCGGCGTCAAGGCCGTCATCGCCGAGTCGTACGAGCGCATCCACCGCTCGAACCTCATCGGCATGGGCGTCCTGCCGCTGCAGTTCCCGGAGGGCGCCTCGGCGGCCTCCCTCAGCCTGACCGGCGAGGAGACCTTCTCCTTCACCGGCGTCACCGAGCTGAACGAGGGCCGCACCCCGCGCACGGTCAAGGTCACCACCGACACCGGTGTCGAGTTCGACGCGGTCGTCCGCATCGACACCCCGGGTGAGGCGGACTACTACCGCAACGGCGGCATCATGCAGTACGTGCTGCGGAACCTGATCCGCGGCTGATCCACACGGCCACCCGGCACACGGACCGGCCGCCACCCCGCTCGGGGTGGCGGCCGGTCCGCGTCGTTCCCGCGCCCTATCCTGCGCGCCATGGACGGTGACAACGGCCTCGACAGCGATCTGGACCGGCTCGACCGCGACGCGCTCGTCGCAGAGGTGCGGCGGCTGCGGGCCGGTATCCGCGCCCACCGGGACAGCTCGGGCCACGACCTGTGCTGGCACCACCCGCGGCTGTGGGGACTGCTGCCCGAGCGCGTCGAGCCGGAGGTGGCCGTTCCGCCCTGGCCCCGGTTCCTGCGCGGCTGCGTCCGCTACCGCGAGGCCCTGGACCGCGAACTCCCGGCCGCGCCCACGCACGACCGGGAGTACGAAGGCCCCGGGAGCTAGGCGCTTGCGTTCAGATCATCCGATCGTCGGGCCGGGTGTGCCGACGGTGCCTCGCGGCAGAGGGGGATAGGATGCCCGCTCGACCCGTTCCCGTGCGAGGAGGAGCACATGCTGGATGAGGTGACCACCAGGTTCATCGGGACAGCGGCGAAGCTGGCCCCCGACGTGCTCGCCTCCGTCTACGAACACATGGTGCGCCTCCGCGGCCAAGGAGGCCGCGAGGCGAGCCGCGCGCTCAAGCTCTCCGCTTCGCACGAGTCCGAGTTGCAGGCCAAGGTCACGTCGACCCTGCTGGCGCGTGCCGAGGAACTGAACTCGTTCCGCTCCGGCCTGCTCTCGAACGCCAAGTCCGCGTACGTCATTGCCGCACGGGCGGTTCACCGTCGCGAAACGCTCGCGCGAGAGCATTACGACGTGATCCTCCGGCCTTTCGCCGCGGCGGGCGTCGAGATCCCGCTCCGCGAGGACGATCCGGCGTCATGACCGTCGGTCAGTGCCAGTTTTCAGCCCGGTAGACGTACCAGAGCGCCGCCAGGCCCTCAGCCCGTGAGGCCTCGGCCGCCATGGCCATGGCCTCGGCCCGGTCGTAGGGATCTTGAGGCCTCCTGTCCGGCACGGACCGTGTCATGACCAGGTACCCGCACGCTGTGCGCTGCCACGCCGCGTGTGAGGCGGCCGAACCGCTCGACACGGCGTCGTAGGACGGATCGCCCGACGGGGACCGCGACGGATTCACGAGCGGCTCGCCCCGCGGTACCGGCCACTCCCGCACCCCCTCGCCGTCCCTGTACACGGCCACCTTCTGGGCATGGCGAAGAACCATGTAGCCCATGGGGATCCACTGGACCAGATGTCCGCCGTAGTCCTTGTCGGGATCGGCGAACGCGTACGTGGTCCGGCGCCAGCCGTAGATCAGGTACGGCGCGGTCTCCCCGTCGCCCTCACCGCTCAACGGGTCGATGCGGTCGGCCTCGACGGGCGGGTAAGGGTAGGGATCTTCCATACCCCGATCGTGCCAGACGGCTCGTCGCGCTCGCCGGGCAGTCGTCGCAATGGCCGTCCGGCTCAGCCGGGGCCCCTGTGTGGGGCCCCGGCCGCGTGCCGGTGAGCGCGAACGGTCGTGGAGTCCACCGAGACCGCCCGGTTCGACAAGGTGTCGCCGTCCGCCGCCAGGGCTCGCGGACCAGGCGAGACTTCCACGGACACGACCTAGGACAGCAGCTCCACCTCCGCCAGCGTCGCGCCCGCGCCGGCCGCCACCAGGCGATACTTCGCGTACGTGCCCGGTGCGGCGACCGTGAAGGCCCGCGTCTGACGGTCCCAGGTGAAGGACTCGCCCGTCCGCCGGTCCAGGTCCGTCCAGCCGGCGCCGTCCGCCGAGCCCTGGAGGACCCAGCCCGCCGGCGCCTTGTCCCGTACGGACGAGGTCAGCGTGTACTGGACCGCGCGGACCGGCTTCGCCACCGGCAGCTCCACGGAGGCGACGGGGGCCGCCGTGGCCGAGGTGTCGTCGAAGAGCGCCCCGGTCCCGCTGATCGCGTCCGTGCGCGGCGCGGGCACCTTGTCGTCCCGGGTGATCGAGACCGGGCCGGCGTCGGCGCCCGTGCCCCAGGCCGACGGCCTCGGGCCCATCTCGAACTTCAGCGTGCCGCCCCGGGCGAGGAGGTTGTGCGGCAGCGCGGTGGAGTTCCACCGCTCACCGTTCACCTTCACCCCCTGGACGTAGATGTTCCGCGCGCTGTTCCTGGGCGCCTCGACGACCAGCGTGCGTCCGTTGTCCAGACGCAACGTCACCTTCTTGAACAGGGGCGAGCCGATCGCGTACTCGCCGCTGCCCATCACCAGCGGATAGAAGCCGAGCGCGGAGAAGAGATACCAGGCGGACTGCTCGCCGTTGTCCTCGTCGCCGTGGTAGCCCTGGCCGATCTCACTGCCGGTGTAGAGCCGGGAGAGCACCTCGCGGACCTTCTCCTGCGTCTTCCAGGGCTGCCCGGCCGCGTTGTACATGTACGGGACGTGGTGGGCGACCTGGTTGGAGTGGCCGTACATGCCCATCCGGACGTCGCGTGCCTCGGTCATCTCGTGGATGACGCTGCCGTAGGAGCCGACGAACTCCGGGCTCGCCGTCTCCGGGGTGGAGAAGTACGAGTCCAGCTTCCCGCCGAGGCCGGAGCGGCCGCCGTAGAGGTTCGCCAGACCACGCGAGTCCTGCGGCGCGGTGAACGCGTAACCCCAGCCGTTGGTCTCGGTGTAGTCGTGGCCCCAGATCCTCGGGTCGTACCGGTCGGAGGGCACCCGCCACGCGCCCTTGAGGTCGCGGCCCTGGAAGAAGCCGGCCTTCGCGTCGAAGAGGGAGACGTACTTCTGGGCCCGGGAGAGGAAGTACGCGGCCTCCTCCTGGTACCGCTTCTTTCCGGTCTTCTTGTGCAGCGCCTCGGCCATCTTCGCGATGCCGTAGTCGTTCAGATAGCCCTCCAGGGACCAGGACAGTCCCTCGTGGGTCTCGGTCGAGGCGTACCCGAGGAAGGGGGAGGTCTCCATGCCCTTGCGGCCGACACCACGGCTCGGCGGGACGACGGTCGCGTTCTTCAGAGCGGCCTCGTACGCCGCCTCGGCGTCGAAGTCCACGCCCTTGACGTAGGCGTCGGCGAACGCCACGTCGGAGGAGGTGCCGGTCATCAGATCGGCATAGCCGGGGGAGGACCAGCGGGAGATCCAGCCGCCGTCCTTGTACTGCTGCACGAAGCCGTCGACCAGCTCACCGGCCTTGTTCGGGGTGAGGAACGAGTAGGCGGGCCAGGTCGTGCGGTAGGTGTCCCAGAAGCCGTTGTTGACGTACACCTTCCCGTCGACGATCTTCGCGCCGGTACGGGTCGGGGTGTCGGGGCCGGCCATGGGGGAGAAGGGGCTGGCGTACTGGTGCTTAGAACCCACCTTCTCGAAACCGGAGTTGGGGTAGAGGTAGAGCCGGTACAGGCTGGAGTAGAGCGTGACGAGCTGGTCGTGGGTGGCGCCCTCGACCTCCACCCGGCCGAGGATCGCGTCCCAGGCGTCCTGCGCCCGGTCCTTCACCGTCTCGAAGCCGGTGCCGGCCGGGATCTCGTCCGCGAGGTTCGCCTTGGCCTGGTCGACGGAGATCAGTGAGGTGGCGAGGCGCAGGGTCACCGTGCGGTCCGCGCCCGCGTCGAAGCGGAGATGCCCCTTCACGCCCTGCGCGGCGGAGGCGGTGACCGGGGCGTCGAAGACGCCGTACACGAACATCCGGGTCGCGCCGGTCGAGAGGCCGCTCTTCACGTCGGAGAACCCGGTGAAGGAGCCGGTCGCCGCGTCGAGCGTCAGGCCGCCCTCCTCGGTGACGTTGTCGAAGACGACGCTCGCCTCCTGGCCCGGGTAGGTGAAGCGCATCATCGCCGCGTGATCGGTCGGGGCCATCTCGGCCTTCAGGCCGTTCTCGAAGGTGACGCCGTAATAGTGCGGCCTGGCCGTCTCCTTCTCGTGGCGGAAGGCCAGAGCCCGCTTGACCCGGTCGGTCTCCGGCGTTCCGGCGGCCGCGGACGGCATCACCTGGAAGGTCTGGCGGTCGCCCATCCAGGGGCTCGGCTCATGGCTCGCGGCGAACGCCTGCACCGTGGGCAGATTGTCGGCGTTGTTGCCGCGCGCGTACTCGTACAGCCAACTCTTGGAGGCCGAATTGGTGACGGGTGTCCAGAAGTTGAAGCCATGCGGGACAGCGGTGGCGGGGAAGGTGTTGCCGCGCGAGAAGGAGCCGCTGGAGTTGGTGCCGCGGGTCGTCGAGGCGTAGTCGGAGAGCCGGTCGAGCCGCTGCTCCGGCGCCTTCGGCCGCAGCTCGATGTCGTCGATCCAGCCCTGGAACTTCGCGGGCCCCTGGGGCGAGTCGTACGCCACCAGGATCCGGTCCACGGTCTTGCCGGCCGCGACCGAGCCGATCCGTGCGCTCACCTGGTTCCACTGGTTGACGTAGAGCCGCTTGGCCGCGCCCTGGCCCCGCGGGGTGAGGAGCCCGCCGTGGGTGTCGGTGGCGCGCAGCTCGCTCAGATAGGTGCCGTCGGTGAAGGCCAGGTCCACGGAGACGTGCGTGGCCGGATAGTCGAGGTCGGTCTCGGGGAGCGACGGGAAGATCCGGTACGACAGCTCGGTGTTCCGGACGATCGCCGTGTCCACGTCGAACACCTTGTTGTACGAGTAGGCCCGCCCGTCCGCCTTGTGCGTACCGGCGTAGCGCAGCGCCCGCTTGCCCGTGAAGCCCGCGTTGGCCTTGGCGGTGGGGGAGCCGCCGGGGCCGCGGTCGACATGGCTGCGCATCTCCTCGGGGACGGGGGTGGAGGTGTCCCCGTTCGAGAACTGAACGTCGGCGAGCTGGGTGAGACCTGCGCCGCCGTTCTTGGTGATCTCCAGCCGGTAGTGGGAGTAGGCCGTGTCACCGGTGAAGTCGTACGTCTTCGTCTCGAAGCGCTTGGCGAAGCTCTGGCCGGCCCTCGTGTCGAGGACCTTCCACTCCTTGCCGTCCGCCGAGCCCTTGAGGGTCCAGTCGCGCGGGTCGCGCTCGGCGGCGTCGTTGGCCGACGTCATCGCGTACGTGACGACCTTGACCGGCTCGGCCAGGTCGAACTCGATCCAGGCGGTCGGTTCGAAGACCAGCCACTTGGTTCCCGGCTGGAGGTCGACCAGGTTCTCCTTGGTCTCGCCCGCGCTCGCGTGTTCGCCGCTGGCGCGCAGCTCCACCACCTTGTCGGTGACATTGCCGGGGATGCCACTGGCGAAGCCGCCGTCCACCCCCGATGTCCTCTTCGTTCCGTCAGGACCGACTTCGACGGTGTCACGCCAGGTCGGCTGGGTTTCGTCCGGCTCGAAGGAGGTCGTGAACTCCCGCACCGGCGTGCCGGGTCGAGCGGGGAGGGCGAAGGAGGTGGAGGGCGCCGCCGTCACGATCAGCGCGGCGGCCGCGAGGAGGGCGGCCGCCCGGGTGTGCGGGTACACGCGCCTGCTTCTGTGCGTGGGTCGAGGTCTCGGTCCGGGGCGAAGTCGGGCCTGCATTCGGTGTCGTCACTCCCGCCGCTCTTTAGACAACGTTGTCAACTGAAACGCGCAGGCTTCAGTAGGGGGCCAAGTGGCGCCATGTGTCAAGGGTGTTAACGGAAACGCGAGGGAGAAAACGGTGCAGATGCGGCGCGGATATCCCCGAGGTCTCAACTCGGGAAAGACTGCCGCTCAAACCCGCTTTCGATCTTGCTCAGTCGAAGGGAAGTGGACTATACCTGTCGGCGCACGACCCAAGCTGCATTCGAATGCGGTGGCGGGGCCCTTCGCCTGCGGCGAGAGTACGGGCGACCGGTACACCGCCTGAGTCCTGAATGAAGGCGAGGACTTGAGCATGGGATCCACCTCCGCGCACAACAATGAGGGCCTCGGCCGCCGCGACCTGATCAAGCGCTCCGCCGCTCTCGGTCTGATCTCGGTGCCGACGATGAGCTTCCTGTCGGCCTGCGCCTCCGGTGGCGGCGGCAGCAACGACAAGGTCGAGAAGGGGACCACGTCGGCGAAGAACCCGCTCGGCGTGAACGAGTCGGCTCCGCTGGACTTCGTGCTCTTCGACGGCGGATTCGGCCAGCAGTACGCCAAGGACGCGGTGAAGGTCTACGAGACCAACTACCCCAAGGCGAAGGTCAAGTTCACCGCCACCCAGAAGATCACCACCGAGCTCCAGCCGCGCTTCAACGGTGGCAACCCGCCGGACCTGATCGACAACTCGGGTGCCGAGCAGATGGACATGGGCGTGCTCGTCGGCAAGCAGCAGCTGGCCGACCTCACCCCGCTGCTCGACGCCGCCTCGATCGACGACCCGAACAAGAAGGTCCGCGACACCCTGCGCCCGGGCATCGTGGAGATGGGCCAGTTCGACGGCGACCCGGTCTGGGTCCTCTACTACGCCTACACCGTCTACGGCGTCTGGTACTCGCAGAAGCTGCTCGACTCGCTCGACGCGAAGTACCCCGAGACCTGGGACGAGATGCTGGCCGTCTGCGAGAAGGCCAAGAAGAAGGGCATCGCGGGCTGGACGTACGCGGGCAAGCACCCGTACTACATCCCCTTCTCGCTCTACCCGATGATCGCCAAGGTCGGTGGCCGCGAGGTCCTGGACGCGATCGACAACCTGGAGCCGAAGGCCTGGGAGCACCCTGCCGTCAAGACGTGCTTCGAGGCGTACTACGAGCTCTACAAGAAGGGTTACATCCTTCAGGGCACCCCCGGCCTCGATCACATCCAGTCGCAGACCGCCTGGACCGAGGGCAAGGCGCTCTTCATCCCGAACGGTTCATGGGTGGAGAACGAGGCCGCGAAGACCATGCCCGCGGACTTCGACCTCGCCGTCTCCGCACCGACGGGTATCGACGCCTCCGACAAGATGCCGTTCGGCACCATGTGGGCCTCCGGCGGTGAGCCCTTCATCGTCCCGGCCAAGGCGAAGAACGTCGAGGGCGGCATGGAGCAGCTGCGCATCATGCTCAGCGAAGCCTCCTCGAAGAACTTCACCAAGTCCGTGAAGTCGCTGACCGCGTACAACGGCGGCACCGACGGCATCGAGCTGACCCCGGGCCTCAAGTCCGGTGTCGCGGCGCTCGACAAGGCCGGTCAGAACGTCGTCAACCCGCGCCTGCAGGACTGGTACGTGGCGCTGCAGAAGGAGAAGATCGGCGTCGCCGGCCTCGGCGAGATGATGGCGGGCCGCGCGACCCCGGCCGAAACGATCAAGAAGATCCAGAAGTACGCCGACGAGGCGGCCAAGGACTCCTCCATCAAGCACTACAAGCACCAGTGAGCTGTGCCGGGGCCCCTTCCCGCCGACCGGGAGCGGGCCCCGGCTCCTTGCGTACGGCACTCGGGCCACGCACGGCACCAGCGGCTTCTCCGCGGGAAGATCGGGGTCGGTAGGAATGCAACACGGCAAGTACCGTTTCATCGTGGGGTTCCTGGCGGCCCCCCTGGCCATGTACGCGCTGTTCGTCATATGGCCCTTCATCCAGTCCATCTATTACTCGTTCACGGACTGGAGCGGCCTCAGCCCTGATTTCCAGATGGTCGGGTTCGACAACTACAGCAGAATGCTGGACGACGACATCTTCTGGAAATCGCTGCAGCACAGCCTGACCTTCGCGGTCGTGCTGCCGCTGGTGACGGTCGGGCTGGCGCTGTTCTTCGCGTTCATGCTGAATGTCGGCGGTCGGCGCCGCAAGGGAGCGGCCGTCGCCGGTGTGCGGGGCTCCTCCTTCTACAAGATCGTCTATTTCTTCCCGCAGGTGCTGTCCATCGCGATCGTGGCGCTCCTCTTCCAGTTCGCCTACAACCCCAACAGCGGCGCCATCAACTCCGTACTCAAGGGAGTCGGGCTCGGCAGCGTCCAGCCGGACTGGCTGGGCGACCCCAACCTCGCCCTCATCTGCGTGATGGTCGTCCTGGTCTGGTCCACCGTCGGCTTCTTCGTGGTCCTCTTCTCGGCGGGCATGGCCTCCATCCCCAAGGACTTCTACGAGGCGGCGCTGCTCGACGGCGCGAACCGGATCACCACCTTCTTCAAGATCACCCTGCCGCTGCTCTGGGACACCGTGCAGTCCGGCTGGATCTACATGGGCATCCTGGCGCTCGGCGCGGAGTCCTTCGCCGTCGTCCAGATCATGACGGTGGGCCCCAACGGGGGTGGCCCGGACTACTCCACCATCGTCATGCCGCTGTACGTCTACCAGAAGGCCTTCCGGGACGGTCAGGCCGCCTACGCCACAACGATCGGTGTCGCGCTGCTCGTCGTCACGCTGGCCTTCGCGGCGGTCGTGATGCGGTTCGGCCGGCGCGAGCGGCTGGAGTACTAGATGAAGACCACCGACACCCCGTCCACCGGCACCGGCGACCTGCCCGGGCCGCGCGAGGCCGCCGACATGTCACCGCGGAAGACCGCGGGCCCGGCCGGCCCCGCGCCCGGCAAGGAGAGCAAGGGCGAAGGCGCGACCCTCAACGTCTTCTCCCACGGCATCCTGATCCTCTGGGCGATCATGGTGGTCATGCCGCTGCTGTGGGCGGTCATGACCTCCTTCAAGACCGACCGGGCGATCTTCACCTCGCCGTGGGCGCTCCCGGACAAGCTGCACTTCGAGAACTGGGCACGAGCCTGGACCGAGGCGCACATGAGCGACTACTTCCTCAACACCATCCTGGTGGTGGGAGGTTCGCTCACCGGCACGCTGCTCTTCGGGTCGATGGCCGCCTATGTGCTCGCCCGCTTCGAGTTCCCCGGCAACCGCTTCATCTACTTCCTCTTCATCGGCGGGATGAGCTTCCCGATCATCCTCGCCCTGGTGCCGCTCTTCTACGTGCTGCAGAACATGGCCCTGCTCAACACGCTGCACGGCCTGATCCTGGTCTACATCGCGTACTCGCTGCCGTTCACCGTCTTCTTCCTGACGGCCTTCTTCCGCACCCTGCCGACCTCCGTGGCGGAAGCGGCCTTCATGGACGGCGCCTCGCACACCCGGACCTTCTTCCAGGTGATGCTGCCGATGGCCAAACCCGGCCTGATCAGCGTCGGCATCTTCAACTTCCTCGGGCAGTGGAACCAGTACCTGCTGCCCACCGTGCTCAACACGGAGCCCGAGAAGAAGGTGCTCTCCCAGGGCCTGGTGCAGCTCGCGGTCAGCCAGGGCTACAAGGGCGACTGGTCGGGTCTCTTCGCGGGACTGGTCATGGCCATGCTCCCGGTGCTCGCCGCGTACATCATCTTCCAGCGACAGGTGGTGGCCGGTCTCACAGCCGGCGCGGTCAAGTAGGAACCGCTCGACCCAGGCCCCGGCGGGCGTTCCCGCCGGGGCCTCGCGCATGTCCGCGGGGGCGCCGGCCACCCGGCTCGTCCGAGCTGCCCCCCGCTCAAGGTCTTGACGGGGCACACCCCGAACAGCTCATCTTAGAGTTCACAAGTTGGAGAAGGAGCCGGGGTCTCATTGGCGCGGCCCCAGCAGGCGGGAGTGGATGAGTCGATGGAGACTCCGGGGTCGCAGACATCTCTGCACAGGGCCAACCTCGAACGGGTCGTGCGCGCGGTGCGCATGGCCGGCTCGCTCACCCAGGCGGAGATCGCCCGTGCGACCGGCCTGTCGGCCGCCACGGTGTCCAACATCGTGCGGGAGTTGAAGGACGGCGGGACCGTCGAGGTCACCCCCACCTCCGCGGGCGGCCGGCGGGCCCGCAGCGTCTCGCTCTCGGGTGACGCGGGCATCGTCATCGGCGTCGACTTCGGCCACACCCACCTCCGGGTCGCCGTCGGCAACCTCGCCCACCAGGTCCTCGCCGAGGAGGCCGAGCCACTGGACGTGGACGCCTCCTCCGCGGAGGGCTTCGACCGGGCGGAGACGCTGGTCAAGCGGCTGATCGCGGCCACCGGCATCGGCCAGGACAAGGTCATCGGCGTCGGTCTCGGCGTGCCCGGCCCGATCGACGTCTCCTCGGGCACCCTCGGCTCCACCTCGATCCTCCCGGGCTGGACCGGGATCAACCCCGCCGACGAGCTCTCCGGCCGCCTCGGCGTGCCCGTGTACGTCGACAACGACGCCAACCTCGGCGCGCTCGGCGAACTCGTCTGGGGCAGCGGCCGGGGGGTCAAGGACCTGGCCTACATCAAGGTCGCCAGCGGTGTCGGCGCCGGCCTGGTCATCGACGGGCGCGTCTACCGCGGCCCCGGCGGCACCGCCGGCGAGATCGGGCACATCACCCTCGACGAGTCCGGCCCCGTCTGCCGCTGCGGCAACCGCGGCTGCCTGGAGACCTTCACCGCCGCCCGCTACGTCCTACCGCTGCTCCAGCCCAGCCACGGGCCCGATCTGACCATGGAGCGGGTCGTCCAGCTGGCCCGCGAGGGCGATCCCGGCTGCCGCCGGGTGGTCGCCGACGTCGGCCGCCACATCGGCAGCGGCATCGCCAACCTGTGCAACCTGCTCAACCCCAGCCGGGTGGTGCTCGGCGGCGACCTCGCGGAGGCCGGCGAGCTGGTGCTCTCCCCGATCCGCGACTCGGTCTCCCGGTACGCCATCCCCAGCGCCGCCCGCCAGCTCTCCCTTGCCCCCGGGGCCCTCGGCGGCCGCGCCGAAGTGCTCGGCGCGCTGGCTCTCGTACTGAGCGAAATGGGCGATTCGACCCTGCTCGAGAGCGCCCTTCCCGCCGCCGCTCCGGCCTCCACCCCTGCCTTCACTTAGAAAACGGATGGCACCGTTGTCATCTCGTTAAGGATTTACTCCTTGACGTCGACGTTGCGGCCGAGTTGACTTCCAGCCACCTCGGCCGCAACGTCGCGGCCTCGTCAGGGAGGCAACCCCACATGAACGCAATGATGCGTCGCGTCGTCATAGGCACGGCCGCGGTATCCATGGCCCTCTCCGTCGCCGCCTGTGGCAAGGCGGGCGACAGCGGCTCGGGTTCGGGCGGCACCAGCGGGAACGGCGGAGACGGCAAGACCATCGGTCTGCTGCTGCCGGAGAACAAGACCACGCGCTACGAGACCTTCGACCGCCCGATCATCGAGGCGAAGATCAAGGCCCTCTGCTCGGACTGCGAGGTCAAGTACAACAACGCCGCGCAGGACACCGAGACGCAGAAGAAGCAGTTCGACGCGCTCGTCACGCAGGGCGTGAAGGTCATCATCCTGGACTCGGTCGACTACAAGGCCACCAAGTCCTGGGTCCAGCACGCCAAGGAGCAGGGCGTCTCCGTCGTCGCGTACGACCGCCTGGCCGAGGGCCCGATCTCCGCCTACGTCTCGTACGACAACGAGAAGATCGGCCGCCTCCAGGGCGAGGGCCTGGTCAAGGCCCTCGGCGACAAGGCCAAGGACGCCAACGTCGTCATGATCAACGGCTCGCCGACCGACCCGAACGCCCCGCTGTTCAAGAAGGGCGCCCACAGCGTCCTCGACACCGGCGTCAAGAAGGTCGTCTACGAGCAGGACATCCCCGACTGGTCCCCGGACGAGGCCAACAAGAAGATGGGCGCCGCCATCGACTCCCTGGGCAAGAGCGGCTTCCAGGGCGTCTACTCCGCCAACGACGGCATGGCCGGCGGCATCATCACCGCCCTGTCCAAGCAGGGCATCAAGGTCCCGGTCGGCGGCCAGGACGCCGAGCTCGCCGGTCTGCAGCGCATCCTGAAGGGCGACCAGGCCTTCACGATCTACAAGCAGATCAAGCCGGAGGCCGAGACCACCGCCGAGATCGCCGTCCGCCTGCTCAAGGGCGAGAAGATCGACGACCTGGTTCCCACCAAGGTCACCAGCCTGACCGGTGAGTTCAAGGACATCCCGGCGAAGCTGTACGACGCGCAGGTCGTGACCAAGGAGAACATCGGCTCCACGATCATCGCCGACGGCGTCTACGAGGCCGGGGCCCTCTGCGTCGGCGAGTACAAGGCGGCCTGCGAGGCGGCGGGCATCAAGTAACCCCACCGCCGGCACGCCCCCAGGAGGCCCGCACAGCGCCTCCGGAGGGACCGGTCCGGTCCGGCGCACCCCGCCCCGTTCAACGCCCCGCAAGCGGGGGCGGGGCGCCGGACTTCTCTCGCACCCCTCATGTGCTCCCCTGCACCACCATCCCCGCCGGTCAGGCGGCGAAGGAGATGATTCACGTGTCCGCTACGCCCGTGCTGGCGTTGCGCGGGGTCTCCAAGCGGTTCGGCGCCGTCCAGGTGCTCACCGATGTCGAACTGGAGATCCATGCCGGAGAGGTCGTCGCCCTGGTGGGCGACAACGGCGCCGGCAAGTCGACCCTCGTCAAGACGATCTCGGGTGTCCACCCGATCGACGAGGGCACCATCGAGTGGGACGGCCGGCCCGTCCAGATCACCAAGCCGAACGACGCCCAGGCCCTCGGTGTCGCCACCGTCTACCAGGACCTGGCGCTCTGCGACAACCTCGACGTCGTCGCCAACCTCTTCCTCGGCAGCGAGCTGCGCTCCGCGTCCGTCCTCGACGAGATCGCGATGGAGAAGCGCGCCAAGGAGCTTCTGGACACCCTGTCCATCCGCATCCCCTCGGTCCGCATCCCCGTCGCGGCGCTCTCCGGCGGTCAGCGCCAGGTCGTCGCCATCGCCCGCGCCCTGATCGGCGACCCCAAGATCGTGATCCTGGACGAGCCGACCGCCGCCCTCGGCGTCGAGCAGACCGCACAGGTGCTCGACCTGGTGGAGCGGCTGCGCGAGCGCGGCCACGGCGTCATCCTCATCAGCCACAACATGGCCGATGTGCGCGCCGTCGCGGACCGGGTCGCGGTCCTGCGCCTGGGACGCAACAACGGTGACTTCAAGGTCGCCGACACCAGCCACGAGACGATCATCGCCGCCATCACCGGTGCCACGGACAACGCCGTGACCCGTCGGCAGGCCCGTACGGCCTCGGCCACGGCCACGAAGGAGGACGCGAAGTGAGCGACCTCGCCAAGACCCCCGACACCGGGACCGCCGCGGCCCCCGAGGCCACGGAGACCTCCGCCGCCCCGATCCCCGCCGTCGACCCGCGCCTGCTGGTCCGCGAGGAGGGCATCAAGGGCTACTGGACCGAGTTCAGCCGCAAGATCCGCGGCGGCGAACTCGGATCCCTCCCCGTCGTCCTGGGCCTGATCGTCATCGCGATCGTCTTCCAGGTCCAGAACGGCAACTTCCTCTCCGCGAGCTCCGTCGCCAACATCGCGGTCTACTCCTCCGGCCTCGGCATCATGGCCGTCGGCATCGTCTTCGTCCTCATCCTGGGCGAGATCGACCTGTCGATGGGCTCCGTCGCCGGCGTCGGCGCGGCCGTCTGGGCCGTGCTCAACGTCACCAACGGCGTGAACGACCTGCTGTCGGTCGTCCTCGCCGTGGCCTCCGGTCTTCTGATCGGCCTGCTGCACGGCTTCTTCTTCGCCAAGATCGGCGTCCCGGCCTTCGTGGTCACCCTCGCCGGCTTCCTCGGCTGGAGCGGTCTGCAGATCTGGCTGATGGGCAAGGAGGGGTCGATCAACGCCCCCTCCGGCTCCATCGTGGAGAACCTCACCGCGTACTACTTCGAGGACAAGGCCGCCGCGTACGGCCTCGCCCTCGTGGCGGTGCTCGCCTACGCCGGCTCGCTGCTGCTGGACGCCAAGCGCCGCAAGGCCGCCGCCCTGCCGTCCCGCCCCGTCAGCGAGATCGTGCTGCGGACGACCGTCGTCGCGATCCTCTGCTTCGTCGTCGCCTACGTCTTGAACGAGCCCCAGGGCGCCCGCGGCCTGCCGCTGGCCCTCGTCCTCTTCGTGGCCGTCCTCGTGATCGCCGACTTCGTCGCCCGCCGCACCCTGTTCGGCCGCAAGGTCTTCGCGGTCGGCGGCAACGCCGAGGCCGCCCGCCGCGCCGGTATCAACGTCGACCGGATCCGCATCGTCGTCTTCGGCGTCTCCGGCATGCTCGCCGCCTTCGGCGGCCTGTTCGTGGCCAGCCTCTCCGGCGGCGCCACCAAGAGCCTCGGCAGCGGCAACACGCTGATGCTGGTCATCGCGGCGGCCGTCATCGGCGGCACCAGCCTCTTCGGCGGCCGCGGCAAGGTCTGGTCGGCGCTCCTCGGCATGATCGTCATCCAGTCGATCCAGCAGGGCCTGAACATGATCGGCATGGCCAACGAGATCCAGTACATGATCACCGGCGCGGTGCTCCTCGCCGCCGTCGTGATCGACTCGGTCTCCCGCCGTACGCAGAAGACCGCGGGCCGCGCGTAGCCGCGGCGCGTAACCCTCACCACAGTGCCCGGCGCCGCAGAACCGGCGCCGGGCACTGCTGCGTCTGGCCCTGTGTACCGCCTGTACGCCCACCGGCGTGTCGGCCGCACGAGTGGCGCGGAACGCACCGCCCGATGACGAGGGCCACGGGCGGAACATTAGACTCGACAAAATCGGCAAGCTCGACCAGCTCAAACGCAAGGAGGCACGGGTGGCATTGCTGACCCGTATCAGGGGACCGCGCGATCTGGACCGGCTCTCCCCGGCACAGCTGGAGCAGCTGGCGGAGGAGATCCGGACGTTTCTCGTGGACGCCGTCTCCAAGACCGGCGGTCACCTCGGGCCCAACCTCGGCGTGGTCGAGCTGACCATCGCCCTGCACCGCGTCTTCGATTCCCCGAAGGACAAGGTCCTCTTCGACACCGGCCATCAGAGCTACGTCCACAAGCTGCTCACGGGCCGCCAGGACTTCTCCCGGCTCAAGATGAAGGGCGGCCTGTCCGGCTACCCCTCGCAGGCCGAGTCCGAGCACGACGTCATCGAGAACTCGCACGCCTCCACCGTCCTCGGCTGGGCCGACGGGCTGGCCAAGGCCAACGAGGTCCTGAAGAAGGACGACCACGTCGTCGCGGTCATCGGCGACGGGGCCCTCACGGGCGGCATGGCCTGGGAGGCGCTGAACAACATCGCCGCCGCCAAGGACCGCCCGCTCGTCATCGTCGTCAACGACAACGAGCGGTCCTACGCGCCGACGATCGGCGGGCTCGCCAACCACCTGGCCACGCTGCGTACCACCGACGGCTACGAGCGCTTCCTCGCCCGCGGCAAGGACATCCTCGAGCGCACCCCGGTCGTCGGCAGGCCGCTCTACGAGACGCTGCACGGCGCGAAGAAGGGCCTCAAGGACTTCATCGCCCCGCAGGGCATGTTCGAGGACCTCGGCCTGAAGTACGTCGGCCCCATCGACGGCCACGACATCGAGGCCCTGGAGTCCGCCCTGACGCGCGCCAAGCGCTTCGGCGGCCCGGTGATCGTCCACTGCCTCACCGAGAAGGGCCGCGGCTACCAGCCCGCCCTCCAGGACGAGGCCGACCGCTTCCACGCCGTCGGCAAGATCCACCCCGACACCGGGCTTCCGATCGCCTCCTCCGGCGCCGACTGGACCTCGGTCTTCGGCGAGGAGATGGTCAAGCTCGGCAAGGAGCGCCAGGACATCGTCGCGATCACCGCGGCCATGCTCCAGCCCGTCGGACTCGACAGGTTCGCCAAGGCGTTCCCGGAGCGGGTGTACGACGTCGGCATCGCCGAGCAGCACGCCGCGGTCTCCGCCGCCGGCCTCGCCACCGGTGGGCTCCACCCGGTCTTCGCCGTCTACGCGACCTTCCTCAACCGCGCCTTCGACCAGGTCCTGATGGACGTGGCCCTGCACAAGTGCGGCGTCACCTTCGTCCTGGACCGGGCCGGCGTCACCGGCACCGACGGCGCCTCCCACAACGGCATGTGGGACATGTCGATCCTCCAGGTCGTCCCCGGCCTGCGGCTCGCCGCCCCGCGCGACGCCGACCAGGTCCGGGCCCAGCTGCGCGAGGCCGTCGAGGTCACCGACGCCCCGACCGTCGTCCGCTTCTCCAAGGGCGCCGTCGGCCCCGCCGTACCGGCCCTGCGCCGTATCGGCGGCATGGACGTGCTCCGCGAGCCCGGCAGCGACCGTCCGGACGTCCTGCTCGTGTCCGTCGGCGCGCTGGCGCCGATGTGCCTGGAGATCGCCGGCCTGCTCGACGCGCAGGGCATCTCCACCACCGTCGTCGACCCGCGCTGGGTCAAGCCGGTCGACGAGGCGATGGCCCCGCTCGCCGAACAGCACCGGGTCGTCGTCACGGTCGAGGACAACATCCGGGTCGGCGGTGTCGGCTCCGCCGTCGCGCAGGCGCTGCGCGACGCGGGCGTGGACGTACCGCTGCGCGACTTCGGCATTCCGGCGCGCTTCCTCGACCACGCCTCCCGCAAGGAGGTCATGGCCGAGATCGGGCTCACCGCCCCGGACATCGCCCGTCAGGTCACGGGGCTCGTCTCGCGCCTGGACGGTCGCTACGAGGACAGCGCGGAGGCCGTGGAGCCCGCTCGCGACTGACCCCCGCCACCGAGCATCGCCATTGGGCCGGTCGGACCACCTCAGGGGTGGCCGACCGGTCCTTTCGTGTGAAAGCCGCTCTCCTGGACGCGCGCCGTCACCCCCGCCTCTCGATCATGGGTCCTGTGACCGACGGCACGGAGGTACGACGGTGAGCACGGACCAGCAGCCGCCACAGGCGAGCTCCGGGATGTTCCGGACCAAGACGGTCGAGCAGTCGATCCGCGACACGGAAGAGCCCGAGCACGCGCTCAAGAAATCGCTCTCCGCCTGGGACCTGACCGTCTTCGGCGTCGGAGTGATCATCGGCACCGGCATCTTCGTGCTCACCGGCAAGGTGGCCAAGGAGAACGCGGGCCCCGCCACCGCGCTCGCCTTCGTCGCCGCCGGCATCGTCTGCGCGCTGGCGGCCCTCTGCTACGCCGAGTTCGCCTCGACGGTCCCCGTCGCCGGATCGGCGTACACCTTCGCGTACGCCTCCATCGGCGAGCTGCCCGCCTGGATCATCGGCTGGGACCTCGTCCTGGAGTTCGCGCTCGGCACTGCGGTGGTCGCGGTCGGCTGGTCCGGATACGTCCGCTCCCTGATGGACAACGTCGGCTGGCATCTACCAGCGGCCCTCGAAGGGCCGGACGCGCCCGGCGGCACCTTCGACATCCTGGCCTTCCTGCTGGTCCTGGTGCTGACCGTGATCCTGGTCCTCGGGATGAAGCTCTCGGCCCGGATCACCGCGCTCGTCGTGGCCATCAAGGTCACGGTGGTCATGATCGTGATCATCGCGGGTCTCTTCTTCATCGTGGGCGACAACTACGACCCGTTCATCCCCCCGGCGGTGTCCCCGCCCGACGGCGCGTCCGGCTGGGACTCCCCGCTGGTCGAGCTGATCTTCGGCTATGAACCGACCAACTTCGGCGTCATGGGCATCTTCACCGCCGCCTCCGTCGTCTTCTTCGCCTTCATCGGCTTCGACGTGGTGGCCACCGCCGCCGAGGAGACCAAGCTCCCGCAGCGCGACATGCCCCGCGGCATCCTGGGCTCGCTGTTCATCTGCACCGTGCTGTACGTCGCCGTCGCGCTTGTCGTGACCGGTATGCAGCACTACAGCCGACTCTCGGTGAGCGCCCCGCTCGCGGACGCCTTCAAGGCCACCGGGCACCCCTTCTACGCCGGCGTGATCAGCTTCGGCGCGGCCGTCGGTCTCACCACCGTCTGCCTCATCCTGCTGCTCGGCCAGACGCGTGTGTTCTTCGCGATGAGCCGTGACGGACTCCTGCCGCGCTTCTTCTCCGTCACGCACCCCCGCTTCAAGACCCCGTACCGCCCCACCATCCTGCTCGGCGTGCTCATCGCGATCGTCGCCGGCTTCACCAGCATCAACGAGCTGGCGACCCTGGTGAACATCGGCACGCTCTTCGCCTTCGTGATCGTCGCCGCCGGTGTGATCGTCCTGCGCCGCAACCGCCCCGACCTGCCCCGCGCGTTCCGCGCCCCGTGGGTGCCGGTGCTCCCGATCCTCTCCATCGCCGCGTCGCTCTGGCTGATGCTCAACCTGCCCGGCGAGACCTGGTTCCGTTTCGCCGTCTGGATGGCCATCGGCATCGTCGTCTACTTCCTGTACGGACGCGGCCACAGCCGCCTCGGCAAGGCCGGCAAGGACGCGGTCTACTAGCACCTGACCCGCCGGACACTCCCTAGGCCGGCAGGGCGCTCGGTCCCACGCACCGGGCGCCGTGCTCGCCCACCCGCCGCCGCAGTTCACGGTCGGCCGTGACCACCAGGCACGGCCGGCCGGCCGCGTCACGGGCCAGGTCCACGATCAGGTCGTCACCGCTGCCGGGCGCGTCCTCGACCCGTACGCCCGGCACCGACTCCACGCCCCGCGCCCGTCCCTCCACGACGAGGACGATCTCGAAAGGGCCGCCCTCCGGGCCACCCCGGCCCGCGAGCCGGTCGCGCAGCCGCTCGGCGGCGCCGCGCCGGTCGCGCCACCACCCGTCGGGGACGGCACCGACGACATTGGCACCGTCGACGATCAGAAGAGGCAGATCCATACGCCCAGGATGTCAGCCCCCGGTGGCCGGGGACTTCTTCGCCGACTCCGGTATCGGCAGGTCCGCGCGGATCGCCTGCCACAGCCGGGAGGCGTTCGGCTCCGCGGCGACGACCCGGTTCGGGTCCCTCTTGTCGTACGCCACCGGCAGCATGATCGTCTCCATGGCGCCCGGATCGACGCCGTTCATCGAGCGGGCGAACGCGCTCAGCGCGGTCAGCGAAGCCAGCTCGGAGTCGGTGGTGAGCGCCTTGGTCGCGGAGTCGGCGATCTTGTAGGTCTTGGCGGGGCTGCTCAGCAGGTCCTGCTTCTTCACCTCGGTGAGCAGGGCCAGCAGAAACTTCTGCTGGTTCCCGATGCGGCCGAGGTCGCTGCCGTCCTTGACGCCGTACCGGGTCCGTACGTACGCGAGGGACTGCGTGCCGTTCAGCCGCTGCGGACCGGCCGCGAGGTCGAGCCCGCCCGGGCCGTTCTCGATGGGCTCGTCGAGATGGACGGTGACGCCGCCGATCGCGTCGACCAGGTCCTTGAAGCCGGCGAAGTCGATCTCCATGTAGTGGTCGAGCCGGACGCCCGACATCTTCTCGACCGTCTTCACGACACACGCCGGACCGTACTGCGCGTACACCGAGTTGAACATCACCCGCTGCGCGGACGGGGCCGTACCGCCGTCGGACTTCCGGCACGCGGGCCGGGTGACGAGCGTGTCGCGCGGGATGCTGATCGCGGTGGCCCGGGTCCGGCCCTCGGGTATGTGCACCACCAGCGCGGTGTCCGAGCGGGCCCCGGCCACCTTGCCGCCGTCCAGCGCCCCGTTGGCGCCCGCCCGCGAGTCCGAACCGAGCACCAGCAGGTTCTGCCCGGCGGTCGGCCGCCGCGGCGGACGGTCGTCGCCGAGCGCCTTGTCGAGGTCGACGCCCTTGATGTTGCCGTCGATGCGGGAGTAGCTCCAGTACCCGGTGGCGCCCGCGCCCACCACGGCGATCAGCAGGGTCCACAGCAGAGCGCGTCGGACGCGCTGCCCGCGCGTGCGGGGTCTGCGCCGGGAGGCGCGCCCACGGGGCGGGGTCGAGTTCTCCGTCATGGGTTCGCACTATAGACAGGCTTTCGACTCCCGTTCGGGGTACGGGATTTCAGGCCGTCCGGGACGGACGGCGGCCCCGGCACCAGGAAGAGGTGCCGGGGCCGCCGGATCCGCGTGCCGTGCCGGGGTTATGCCGGGACGCTCGCCACGCCCTGGGCGAGGAAGCGCTTGCCGTTCACCCGCTCGGAGACGCCCTCACGGTCGAGGTACGGCGTGATGCCGCCCAGGTGGAAGGGCCAGCCCGCGCCGGTGATCAGGCAGAGGTCGATGTCCTGCGCCTCGGCGACGACACCCTCCTCCAGCATCAGGCCGATCTCCTGCGCCACCGCGTCCAGGACGCGGTCGCGGACCTGCTCCTCGGTCAGGACGACATCGCCCTGCTTGAGGAGGGCGGCGACCTCCGGGTCCAGCTCCGGACGGCCGGAGTCGTAGACGTAGAAGCCGCGCTTGCCGGCCTCGACGACCGCCTTCAGGTTGGGGGAGACCTTGAAGCGCTCCGGGAAGGCGCGGTTCAGGGTCTCGGAGACGTGCAGACCGATGGCCGGGCCGACGAGCTCCAGGAGGACCAGCGGCGACATCGGCAGGCCGAGCGGCTCGATGGCCTTCTCGGCCGTCTCGACCGGGGTGCCCTCGTCGATGACGTTCTGGATCTCGCCCATGAAGCGGGTCAGGATGCGGTTCACGACGAACGCCGGGGCGTCCTTGGTGAGAACCGCGGTCTTCTTCAGCTTCTTCGCCACGCCGAAGGCGGTGGCGAGCGAGGCGTCGTCCGTCTTCTCGCCGCGCACGATCTCCAGGAGCGGGAGGATCGCGACCGGGTTGAAGAAGTGGAAGCCGACCACGCGCTCCGGGTGCTGGAGCTTGGAGGCCATCTCCGAGACGGAGAGCGAGGAGGTGTTGGTGGCGAGGATCGCGTGCGCCGGGGCGACCGCCTCGACCTCCGCGAACACCTTCTGCTTGACGCTCATCTCCTCGAACACGGCCTCGATGATGAAGTCCGCGTCCGCGAAGCCCGCGGCCTTGTCCAGGACACCGGAGACGAGGCCCTTGAGACGGTTGGCCTTGTCCTGGTTGATCCGGCCCTTGCCGAGCAGCTTCTCGATCTCGGCGTGGACGTAGCCCACACCCTTGTCGACGCGCTCCTGGTCGATGTCGGTCAGCACGACCGGCACCTCGAGGCGGCGCAGGAAGAGCAGGGCCAGCTGCGAGGCCATCAGACCGGCGCCGACGACACCGACCTTGGTGACCGGGCGGGCCAGGGACTTGTCCGGGGCACCGGCCGGGCGCTTGGCCCGCTTCTGCACCAGGTTGAAGGCGTAGATGCCGGAGCGCAGCTCGCCGCCCATGATCAGGTCCGCGAGGGCCTGGTCCTCGGCGTCGAAGCCCTTCTGCAGGTCGCCGTCCTTGGCCGCCGCGATGATGTCCAGGGCGCGGTACGCGGCCGGGGCCGCACCGTGCACCTTGGAGTCGGCGATGAACCGGCCCTTGGCGACGGCCGCGTCCCAGCCCTCACCGCGGTCGATCTCGGGACGCTCCACCGTGACGGTCCCGTTGAGGACGGAGGCCGTCCAGATCAGCGACTGCTCCAGGAAGTCGGCGCCCTCGAAGATGGCGTCGGCGATGCCGAGCTCGAAGACCTGAGCGCCCTTGAGCTGACGGTTCTGGTTCAGCGAGTTCTCGATGATGACCGAGACGGCCTTGTCGGCACCGATCAGGTTCGGCAGGATCGCGCAGCCGCCCCAGCCCGGGACGAGACCGAGGAAGACCTCGGGCAGCGAGAAGGCCGGCAGGGCCTTGGAGACGGTGCGGTAGGTGCAGTGCAGACCGACCTCGACACCGCCGCCCATCGCCGCGCCGTTGTAGTACGCGAAGGTCGGCACGGCGAGCGACGAGAGACGCTTGAAGACGTCGTGGCCGCCCTTGCCGATGGCGAGCGCGTCCTCGTGCCGCTTCAGCAGCTCGACGCCCTTGAGGTCGGCGCCGACGGCGAAGATGAACGGCTTGCCGGTGAGGCCGACGCCGACGATCTCGCCGTTGGCGGCCTCGGCCTCGACCTGGTCGATGGCGGTGTTGAGGTTCGCCAGCGACTGCGGGCCGAAGGTGGTCGGCTTGGTGTGGTCGAAGCCGTTGTCCAGCGTGATCAGCGCGAACTTACCCGCGCCCGCGGGCAGTTCGAAGTGCCGTACGTGGGCACTGGTGACGACCTCGTCCGGGAACAGCTCGGCCGCACCCTTCAAAAGCTCTGCGGTGGTGCTCACTTGCTGCCTCCGGCGTCCTTGTGGTTCGGGTTCTCCCAGATCACGGTGGCGCCCATGCCGAAGCCGACGCACATCGTGGTGAGGCCGTAGCGGACCTCCGGCTGCTCCTCGAACTGGCGGGCCAGCTGCGTCATCAGACGCACGCCGGAGGAGGCCAGCGGGTGACCGTAGGCGATCGCGCCGCCGTACTGGTTGACGCGGGCGTCGTCGTCGGCGATGCCGTAGTGCTCGAGGAACGCGAGGACCTGAACGGCGAAGGCCTCGTTGATCTCGAAGAGGTCGATGTCCGCGATGGACAGACCGGCCTTGGCGAGGGCCTTCTCGGTCGCGGGGATCGGGCCGTAGCCCATGACCTCCGGCTCGACGCCGGCGAAGGCGTACGAGACGAGGCGCATCTTGACCGGGAGGTTGTTCTCCCGGGCGAAGTCCTCGGAGGCGATGATCGAGGCGGTGGCGCCGTCGTTGAGACCGGCCGCGTTACCGGCGGTGACGTTGCCGTGGACGCGGAACGGCGTCTTCAGGTTCGCCAGCGACTCCAGGGTGGTGCCCGGGCGCATCGGCTCGTCGGCGGTGACCAGGCCCCAGCCGGTCTCGCCGGCCTCGGCGTTGGTGCGGCGGACCGAGATCGGCACCAGATCCTGCTGGATCTTGCCGTCGGCGTACGCCTTGGCGGCCTTCTCCTGCGAGCGCACGGCGTACTCGTCGGCGCGCCGCTTGGTGATGCTCGGGTAGCGGTCGTGCAGGTTCTCGGCGGTCATGCCCATGAACAGGGCGGACTCGTCGACCAGCTTCTCGCTCACGAAGCGCGGGTTCGGGTCGACGCCCTCGCCCATGGGGTGGCGGCCCATGTGCTCGACACCACCGGCGATGACGGCGTCGTACGCGCCGAAGGCGATCGAACCGGCGACGCTGGTCACGGCGGTCAGCGCACCGGCGCACATGCGGTCGATGGAGTAGCCCGGGACGGACTGCGGCAGCCCGGCGAGGATGCCGGCGGTGCGGCCGAGGGTCAGACCCTGGTCACCGATCTGCGTGGTCGCCGCGATGGCGACCTCGTCGATCTTCGCGGGGTCGAGGCCGGGGTTGCGGCGCAGCAGCTCCCGGATGGCCTTCACGACGAGATCGTCGGCGCGGGTCTCGTGGTAGATGCCCTTCGGGCCCGCCTTGCCGAACGGGGTGCGGACGCCGTCGACGAAGACGACGTCCCTGACGGTACGAGGCACGATGGCTCTCCTCCAGGGTGCGGGATGGCACTGCACTGCTGCCGCGCACGCCTAAGCGCGCGCTTGCTCCCCCATGCTACTTGCGGGTAACCATGCTGCCCAGCCCCCGGGGCCGGAGCGGCGAAGGTCACATCCGGGGACGGGTACGCGAAAGCCCCCGGCGGCAGGGGCCAGGGGCTTTCACGGAGGCGGCGCACGGCTACGCGGTCACCGACAGTGCCGTCAGCAGGAGCGGGGTCACCAGCTCCACCTGCCAGGGGCGGGCGCCGTAGCCGGTCAGGGCGGCGGCGACCGCGTCGGAGGTGGCCGGGGCCGGCGGTTCCCAGCAGAGACGGCGGACCGTGTCCGGGGTGATCAGGTTCTCCTGTGGGAGGTTCAGCTCCTCCGCCAGGGCCGAGACCGACGCGCGGGCCGCCGACAGGCGGGCGGCGGCGGCCGGGTCCTTGTCCGCCCAGGCGCGCGGCGGCGGCGGGCCGGCGACCGGCTGTCCGGGCTGCGGGAGCTCCTGGTCCGGGAGAGCCTTCGCCCGGTCCACCGCGGCCTGCCACTGCTCCAGCTGGCGGCGGCCCATGCGGTGGCCGAAGCCCGGCAGCGCCGTGAGGGCCGCGACGTTCACCGGCACCGCCAGCGCGGCCTCCACGATCGCCGCGTCGCTCAGCACCTTGCCGGGCGAGACGTCCCGCCGCTGGGCGATCCGGTCCCGGGCCGTCCACAGCTCGCGGACCACCGCCATCTGGCGACGGCGCCGCACCTTGTGCATGCCGGACGTGCGCCGCCACGGGTCCTGGCGCGGCGGGGCGGGCGGGGCCGAGGCGATCGCGTCGAACTCCTGCAGGGCCCATTCCAGCTTGCCCTGCCGGTCGAGCTCCTTCTCCAGTGCGTCACGCAGGTCGACGAGCAGCTCGACGTCCAGCGCGGCGTACCGGAGCCAGGGCTCGGGCAGCGGGCGGGTGGACCAGTCCACCGCGGAGTGGCCCTTCTCCAGGGCGTAGCCGAGGACGGACTCGACCATCGCCCCGAGTCCGACCCGGGGGAAGCCCGCGAGCCGGCCGGCCAGCTCGGTGTCGAAGAGACGCGTCGGCACCATGCCTATGTCGCGCAGGCAGGGCAGGTCCTGGGTGGCGGCGTGCAGGATCCACTCGGTCCCGGCGAGCGCCTCGCCGAGGCCGGAGAGGTCGGGGCAGCCCACCGGGTCGATGAGCGCGCTGCCCGCGCCCTCGCGGCGCAGCTGGACGAGGTAGGCGCGCTGGCCGTAGCGGTAGCCGGAGGCGCGCTCGGCGTCCACGGCGACCGGGCCGCGACCGGCGGCGAAGGCCGCGATCACGTCGGCCAGGGCCTCGTCGGTCGCCACCACGGGCGGAATGCCCTCGCGGGGCTCCAGCAAGGGGATCGGCAGCCCGTTCGCAGGGACGTCGTCGTCCGGAGGGGCGCCCCCGGTGGTTCGCAGTGCTGTGTCTGCTGCGGTCTCTTGGGCGTCGGTCACCTGTCAAGGGTATCTGCGAACGGCAAGCGCCTGTCGACGGAACGTTCCGTCGACAGGCGCCGATCTCGCGTCGACCGCTCGGGGAGCGGTCCCGTTCAGTGGATGATGCCGGTGCGCAGGGCCACCGCGACCATGCCGGCGCGGTCGCCGGTGCCCAGCTTGCGGGCGATCCGGGCGAGGTGGCTCTTCACGGTCAGCGCGGACAGGCCCATCGAGACGCCGATGGCCTTGTTCGACTGGCCTTCGGCGACCAGCCGGAGCACCTCGACCTCGCGGCCGGAGAGCTCGCGGTAGCCGCCCGGGTGGCTCGGGGCACCCGGGGGGCGGCGGTGGCCGAGGCGGGCGGCCGCGGCGCCGATGGGGGCGGCGCCGGGGCGGGTGGGATGCCCGATGTTCGTACGCGTACCGGTGACGACATAGCCCTTGACGCCGCCGGCCAGGGCGTTGCGTACGGCGCCGATGTCGTCGGCCGCGGAGAGGGCGAGGCCGTTGGGCCAGCCCGCGGCGCGGGTCTCGGACAGGAGCGTCAGCCCGCTGCCGTCGGGGAGGTGGACGTCGGCCACGCAGATGTCGCGGGGGTTGCCCACGCGGGGGCGGGCCTCCGCGATGGACGACGCCTCGATGACGTCTCGTACTCCAAGGGCCCACAGGTGGCGGGTGACGGTGGAGCGGACGCGCGGGTCGGCCACGACGACCATGGCGGTCGGCTTGTTGGGGCGGTAGGCGACCAGGCTTGCGGGCTGCTCGAGGAGAACGGACACACGGCCTCCTGGGGAGATGCGGGACGGAGCCGGCTCGGGGAAGAAGCCGGGGGCGACCCGAGCGGTGAAGGGGTCATTGACCTCTTCGGCAGCTGAGGCGCCCGCCTTTAGGGAAAGATCACGATTTGCTGAGTAACAATTCGGGCAATTCGGACGCGTGATCGATCATCCTACGAGTGATCCTCCGTCCGAGTGACCCGCGGCAATCCCGTTCCAGGTGTCCGGAGGGTCGGCTTCGGACACCCCCTAGGGCTGCTGCGGTCCCCGGCGCTGGGGCAGCGAGACGACCCCCGCGCCCGACGTGGTGCCCGCCCCCGGATCGGGTGACGACGGAGGCAGCCCCGCGATCTGACAGAGCAGATCGCACCACGCCGCCAGATGTCCCCCGGTGTCCGGGACCCCGGCGAGCCCCTCTCGCGGCGTCCAGGACGCCCGGATCTCGATCTGGGTCGCCGGACGGCGGTCCGCGAGCCCTCCGAAGTAGTGGGAGCCCGCCATCGTGACGGTGCCGCTCGCCTCCCCGTACGGCAGGCCGCGCGCCTCCAGGGCGCCGGTCAGCCAGGACCAGCAGACCTCCGGAAGGAGAGGGTCCGCGGCCATCTCGGGCTCCAGTTCCGCCCGTACCAGCGTCACCAGCCGGAACACGCCCTTCCAGGCGTCGTGCCCGGCCGGGTCGTGGAGCAGGACGAGCCGGCCGTCGGCCAGGTCCTCCTCACCCTCGACGACGGCCGCCTCCAGCGCGTACGCGTACGGGGCGAGCCGCTGCGGCGGCCGGGTCGGATCGATCTCGATCTCCGGCCGCGGCCGGGCCGAACGCAGAGCCTCGACCGCCCGCCGGAACGCGGGCGGCACCGGGTTCGCCTCCGTGCCGGCCGAGGTGGTGCCCGCCGTCTCGCCCGCCCCTTCGTCGCCGTCGGAATGATCGGAAAAATGTCCCTGAGCCGCAGCCATGCGGGGAAGAGTAGGCGGAACGGGGCCCTCGCGCAGGGAGGGACACCCGGCCCGGGCGAGCGGCTTCCGCGCACATGCGAAGATTCTGGGCGTGAGTGCCAACGACGCCCCCTCGGGCCAGCAGACGAAGCAGCAGCCGCAGACGTACGACTCTCCGTTCCTGAAGGCGTGCCGGCGCGAGCCCGTGCCCCACACGCCCGTCTGGTTCATGCGGCAGGCCGGGCGCTCGCTGCCCGAGTACCTGAAGGTCCGCGAGGGCATCCCGATGCTCGAGTCCTGCATGCGGCCCGAGCTGGTCACCGAGATCACGCTGCAGCCCGTACGCCGTCACAAGGTGGACGCGGCGATCTTCTTCAGCGACATCGTCGTCCCGCTCAAGGCCATCGGCGTCGACCTCGACATCAAGCCCGGCGTCGGTCCGGTCGTCGCCGAACCGATCCGCACCCGCGCCGATCTGGCCCGGCTGCGCGACCTGACCCCCGAGGACGTCTCGTACGTCACCGAGGCCATCGGCATGCTCACCGGCGAGCTAGGCGCCACCCCGCTCATCGGCTTCGCGGGCGCGCCTTTCACCCTCGCGAGCTACCTCGTGGAGGGCGGTCCGTCCCGCAACCACGAGCACACCAAGGCGCTGATGTACGGCGACCCCGAGCTCTGGGCCGAGCTGCTCGACCGTCTCGCCGACATCACCTCGGCCTTCCTCAAGGTCCAGATCGAGGCCGGCGTCTCCGCCGTCCAGCTCTTCGACTCCTGGGTGGGCGCGCTGGCCCCCGCCGACTACCGCCGTTCGGTGATGCCGGCCTCGACGAAGGTCTTCGACTCGGTCGCGTCCTACGGTGTGCCGCGCATCCACTTCGGCGTGGGTACGGGGGAGCTCCTCGGCCTCATGGGCGAGGCGGGCGCGGACGTCGTCGGCGTCGACTGGCGCGTCCCGCTGGACGAGGCCGCCCGCCGTGTCGGCCCGGGCAAGGCGCTCCAGGGCAACCTCGACCCGGCCGTGCTGTTCTCGTCACGGGAGGCCGTGGAGGCCAAGACGGACGAGGTCCTGGCCGCCGCGAAGGGCCTGGACGGGCATGTCTTCAACCTGGGCCACGGCGTGCTGCCGACGACGGACCCGGACGCGCTGACGCGTCTGGTGGAGTACGTCCACACGCGCACGGCCGGCTGAGCCGGGAACCGGCGCGCCGCCGCCCACCGCCCCCTCGGGCGGGAAGCGGCGGCGCGGTGGCTCAGTACTCGCAGTTGGAGGGCGGGCTGCCGAACTCGCAGTTGGAGGGCGGGCTGCCGACGACGCGGCAGACGTCGGAACCGGCGCCGGCGTCGACGACGCCTCCCTTCGCGAGGACGCGCGGGTTGTCGGTGCCGGCTTCGACGACGCCGCCGTTCGCGAGGAGGCGCAGGTAGTCGTCGCCCGCGTCGCCGTAGACCTGCCCGCTGGGCGCGACGCCTCCCTCCACCTCGACGTGGTCGCCGCCGGCACCGGCGCCGACGATGCCGCTGACCGTGCCGTCCTCCGTGACGTTCACATAGTCCCGGCCGTCGCCGGCGGAGACCGTGCCGCCGACAGGGCCCGTCAGGACGATCATGTCGGCGCCGCCGAGGCCGCTGACCGTGTCGCCGGAGTCCACCGAGGCGCACGCGATGTAGTCGTTGCCGGCCGTCCCGGTCGTTTCCGTCGGGCTGCGGAAGGCCGTTGACCGTGCACACGGTCGCGGCGTGGGCGGGCGTGCCGAAGGCGACCGGGGCGATGACGAGGGAGGCGGCGCAGAGTGTGCGTACAGTGAGTCTGATCGTGTGATCGAGTCACCCATGGTGATCAAAAGGGCGCAACCCGTCACCATGAGTCACTGTGCCGCTCGGGCCACCCGCGGCCCGGACCGCTCCGCCACGCGGACTACCCCGCCGCCCGTACGGCCGCCAGCGCCTTCCGCGCCGCGATCAGGACCGGGTCCCACACCGGGGAGAAGGGCGGGGCGTAGCCGAGGTCCAGGGCCGTCATCCGCTCCACCGTCATCCCGGCCGTCAGTGCCACGGCCGCGATGTCCACCCGCTTCCCCGCGCCCTCCCGGCCCACGATCTGCACCCCGAGCAGCCGGCCCGTACGGCGCTCGGCGAGCATCTTCACCGTCATCGGGGCCGCGCCCGGGTAGTAGCCCGCCCGGCTGGTCGACTCGACCGTCACCGTGACGTACTTCAGCCCGACCTCGCGGGCGTCCTTCTCCCGCAGGCCCGTCCGCGCGATCTCCAGCTCGCACACCTTCGACACCGCCGTGCCGACCACGCCCGGGAACGTGGCGTACTCACCGCCCACGTTCGAGCCGATGACCTGACCGTGCTTGTTGGCGTGCGTCCCCAGCGCGATGTGGCGCTCGCGGCCCGACACCAGGTCGAGGACCTCGACGCAGTCGCCGCCCGCCCAAATGTTCTCGTGGCCCCGCACCCGCATCGCGAGATCGGTGAGCAGTCCGCCGTACGACCCCAGCGGCAGCCCGGCCGCCCGGGCGAGAGCCGTCTCCGGCTCCACGCCCATGCCGAGGACCACCACGTCCGCCGGATACTCGGCCTCCTCCGTCGCCACCGCGCGGACCCGGCCGTCCTCACCCGTAAGGATCTTGGTGACGGCCGACGAGCCGACCGTCGTGATGCCCAGGCCGTCCATCGCCTCGTGCACCAGCCGGCCCATGTCCGGATCCAGGGTCGACATCGGCTGCTCGCCCCGGTTCAGGACGGTCACCTCGTAGCCCCGTTTCAGCAGCGCCTCGGCCATCTCCACGCCGATGTAGCCCGCCCCCACGACCACCGCCCGCCGGCCCTTCGCGCGCTCCAGCGAGTCGAGCAGCGCCTGCCCGTCGTCCAGGGTCTGCACCCCGTGCACGCCAGGGGCGTCGATCCCCGGCAGCGACGGCCGCACGGGACGGGCGCCGGTCGCGATCACCAGCTTGTCGAAGCCCGTCCACGCCTCGGCGCCCGACTCCAGGTCCCGGGTGCGCACGCGCTGCCCGGGCACGTCCAGTTCGGTCACCTCGGTCCGCATCCGCAGATCGATGTCCCGTGCCCGGTGCTCCTCGGGGGTGCGCGCGATCAGTTCGTCGCGCTCGTCGACGTCGCCGCCGACCCAGTACGGGATGCCGCAGGCCGAGAACGAGGCGAAATGACCGCGCTCGAAGGCGACGATCTCCAGCTCCCCGGGCTCGCGCAGCCTGCGTGCCTGCGACGCGGCGGACATGCCCGCCGCGTCGCCACCGATGACCACCAGTCGTTCGCTCATACGAACACGCTACGTCGGGACGGTCGTTCAGTCCTCCCGCTGCGCCGAGGAAGCCGAGGGCGCGTCAGCTCCGGGCGCGGGAGCCGCCGTCGTCCCGGTCGGCGGGTGCTGCCGGGCCGCCCGCGGCGGCCAGGGCCCCCGGGGGGCACGGCGGGGCAGGCGCGGCCTGACGAGCCACCGCCACACCGCGTACACGGCCACGGCCAGCGCCAGCCACGGCGCCAGCGCCGCCAGCACGACGCCCACCCAGGCCAGCGCCGTCACCAACGCGCTCCAGCCGCCGGAGAGCGCCTCGAGGAACCCCGGACGGTCGTCGTCCCGCTCCGCTCGATCCGTCTCCTTCTCGGTGAGTTCGAGGGTGATCGTCGCCAGTGTCGTACGGTCCTTCAGCGAGGCCTGCTGGGCCAGCAGCGACTCCAGATCGGCCTGACGACGGCTCAGCTCCCCCTCCAGGGTGACCACGTCGCTCAGCCCGGTCGCCCGGTCCATCAGCTTGCGCACCCGCTCCACGCTGGCCCGCTGGGTGGCGATCCGGCTCTCCACGTCGACCACCTGCTCGGTGACGTCCTTCGCGTCCGCCGTGCGGGAGAGCAGCCTCCCGGTGCCCGCGAGCTCGCGCAGGACCGACTCGTACCGCTCCTGCGGCACCCGCAGGACGACCCGCGAGGCCACGTGCGTGTCGTCGACCCGCTCGGTCGACTCGTTGGAGACATGGCCGCCCGCGGCCTCGGTGACGCGCCGGGCCGTCGCCAGCGCCTCGGCCGCGTCCCCGACCTCCACGGACAGCTCGGCGGTGCGGACGACGTGCTGCCGGGGCACGGCGGCGGGCTTCTTGGCGTCCGACCCCTGGCCCTGGCTCTGGGCCTGGTCCTGCCCCTTCCCGGACGTGTAGCCCCGGTCGGCGGCCCCCTCGGCCCCCGGAGCCGCCTTGGCGTCGCTCAGGCTCTTCTCGGCGCCGGCGTCGTCCGACGCTCCGCAGCCGGCCAGTGCCAACGAAGCCGTCAGCAGCGCCACGGCCGCTCTTCGTGCTCCACGCATGTGGGTCCCCCCGGAGGTGGTGACGAGTGTTGCCGGTTCGACGTGCCGGACGGGGCGCGGGTTGCCCTCGCTCGATAGCGAAGCGGTCACGTTCCGGCCTCGGAACGGGTCGCGCGACCGATTTGAGAGAGTGGACCCATGAACGCGGACACCACGGGCAGGTCGCTGGGGCACGTCGTCGTCGTGGGGGGCGGCATCGCCGGACTCGCCGCCGCCCACCGGCTGGTCACGGCCGGCCTGCGGGTCACCCTCCTCGAAGCCGGCGACCGGCTCGGAGGCAAGCTGCTCGCCGGGGAGATCGCCGGCGCCCCCGTCGACCTCGGCGCCGAGTCGCTGCTCGCCCGCCGCCCCGAGGCGGTCGCCCTCGCGGGAGCCGTCGGCCTCGAGGACCGGCTCCAGGCACCGGCCACCACCACCGCGTCCGTCTGGTCCCGGGGTGAGCTGATCCCCATGCCCAAAGGCCATGTGATGGGTGTTCCGGCGGACGGCGAAGCGGTCGGCGGACTGCTGTCCGACGAGGGTGTGCGGCGGGTCGGACAGGACCGCGACCTGCCGCCGACCGAGATCGGCGACGACATCGCCATCGGCGCGTACGTCGCCGAGCGGATGGGCCGCGAGGTCGTCGACCGGCTGGTCGAGCCGCTCCTCGGCGGCGTCTACGCCGGTGACGCCTACCGCATCTCGATGCGGGCCGCCGTCCCCAAGCTCTTCGACGCCGCCCGCGTCCACCCCACCCTCACCGCCGCCGTCCGGGCCGTCCAGCGGGCGGGCGCCGCCACCCCCTCCGACGCGGCCGGCGCGGGAACGGGTCTCGGCGGCTCCGCGTTCATGGGCATCCGGGGTGGCATCGGCACCCTGCCCGGCGCGGTGGCCGACGCGATCCGCGCCGCGGGCGGCGAGATCCTGACCCACGCCCCGGTGACGGAGCTGCGCCGCGTCCCGGCGGGGGAGGGCGGAGCGTACGACGTCTCCACCGCCGCCGCGGGCCTGTCCGCCGCAGCCGTGGCCGGCGCCGCCGTGGCCTCCGCCTCCGCCACCGCACAGCTGTCCGCCGCCACCGACGCCCGGGGCACTCGGTGGCGGATCGTCGCGGGCGGCCGCGTCCTCCTCGCCGACGGCGTCGTCCTCGCCACCCCGGCCCGGGCCACCGCCGCGCTGCTCGCCGCGGAGGCGCCGGCCGCCGCCGCGGAGCTCGACACCGTCGAGTACGCCTCGATGGCCCTGGTCACCCTCGCCTTCCGGCGCTCCGACGTCCAGGGCCTGCCCGGCTCCGGGTTCCTGGTGCCGCCCGTCGACGGACACACCATCAAGGCCTCCACCTTCTCCAGCCAGAAGTGGCAGTGGGTCACGGACGCCGCTCCCGACCTCTTCGTGCTGCGCACCTCCGTCGGCCGGTACGGAGAGGAGGAGCAGGTCCACCGCGACGACACCGACCTCGTCGCTGCGTCGACGAAGGACCTCGGCGCCGCCACCGGCCTCGCCGCCCGGCCCGTCGCCACCACCGTCACCCGCTGGATCGGCGGCCTGCCCCAGTACCCCGTCGGCCATCTCGCCCGCGTCGCCCGCGTCCGCGAGGCCGTCACCGGCCTGCCCGGACTGCGCCTCGCCGGAGCCGCCTACGACGGTGTCGGCGTCCCCGCCTGCATCGCTTCCGCCCACCGCGCCGCCGACGAGATCGCCGCGGAGATCGCCGACGAGATCATCGCCACGCCGGAAACGGCGGACCCTGGTGCGGGGCACTGTCCGTGACGGGCGAGAATAGGCGTATGAGTGCGCCCGAAAAGATCCCGAACGCCGGTAAGAAGGCGAAGGACCTCAACGAGGTCATCCGCTACACCCTGTGGTCCGTGTTCAAGTTGCGCGACGTCCTGCCCGAGAACCGCGCCGGTTACGCGGACGAGGTCCAGGAGCTCTTCGACCAGCTCGCCGCCAAGGACATCACCGTCCGCGGCACGTACGACCTCTCCGGTCTGCGCGCCGACGCGGACGTGATGATCTGGTGGCACGCCGAGACGAGCGACGAGCTCCAGGAGGCGTACAACCTCTTCCGCCGCACCAAGCTGGGCCGCACCCTGGAGCCGGTCTGGTCGAACATGGCGCTGCACCGCCCCGCCGAGTTCAACAAGTCGCACATCCCGGCCTTCCTGGCCGACGAGACGCCCCGCGACTATGTGAGCGTCTACCCCTTCGTGCGCTCCTACGACTGGTACCTGCTGCCGGACGAGGACCGCCGCCGGATGCTCGCGGACCACGGCAAGATGGCCCGTGGCTTCCCCGACGTCCGCGCCAACACGGTGGCCTCGTTCTCGCTCGGCGACTACGAATGGCTGCTGGCCTTCGAGGCCGACGAGCTGTACCGGATCGTCGACCTGATGCGTCACCTGCGCGGCTCCGAGGCGCGGATGCACGTCCGCGAGGAGGTCCCGTTCTACACCGGCCGGCGCAAGAGCGTCGCCGAGCTGGTGGCCGGCCTGGCCTGACGGCCCGGCCCAGGGCCTGTCCGGCCCCGATCAGCCGGACAGCCCCTGACGACCTGGTGACATCCCGGCGCCCAGCCGGGCCGTCACCCCTCGACCCGGAAGATCAGACGGTGCGCGGAACTCCGCCCGCCGCTCCAGCGACACCGGGTCCGGCTCCGGGTGCGGCGCGCACGACGCGCGCCGCACCGGCGTCTTTCCCGGCACGGCCCCGGTGAGCAGATACCTCTCCAGATGGCCGTTCACGCAGGCGTTCGGCCCGCCGGCGATGCCGTGCGTACCGGCGTCCCGCTCGGTCACCAGGGCCGATCCCCACAGCCTGCGCTGCAGTTCCCGCGCCCCCTCGTACGGCGTGGCCGCGTCCCGCTCGGCGGCCAGGATGAGCACCGGCGGAAGCACCCCCGCCCCGGTCCGCACGTCCAGCGGCTTCTGCCGCGGCGTCTTCCAGTAGGCGCAGGGCAGATTCGTCCAGACGTTGTCCCACGTCTCGAACGGGGCCAGCTTCGCGAGCCGGGTGTTGTCCCGGTCCCAGACGGCGAAGTCCTCCGGCCAGGGGGCGTCGTTGCACTCCACCGCCGTGTAGACGGCGGTCCCGTTGCCCGGGTCCCCGCCACCCTGTCCCGACGGCTCCCGTACCGGGGCGGCCTGTTCGATCAGCGGCTTCGGATCGCCCTTGAGGTACCGCGAGAGCGCGGTGGCCCTCGGCGCCCAGAAGACGTCGTCGTACCCGGCCCGGAGCATCGCCGCGTGCAGCTGACCCGGACCCACCTTCCCGCCCGCCGGCCGCGCCGCGAGTTCGGCGCGCACCTTCTCGTAGCTCCGCTTCACCTCGTCCGCCGTCGTGCCCAGGCCGTACACCTTGTCGTGCTTGGCGACCCAGGTGCGGAAGTCGGCCCAGCGGCGCTCGAAGGCGAGCGACTGGTCGAGGTTGTTGACGTACCAGATCTGCCGAGGATCGGGATGGACCGGCGCGTCGAAGACCATCCGGCGCACCCGCTGCGGGAAGAGCGTCGCGTACAGCGCGCCGAAGTAGGTGCCGTAGGAAGCGCCCATGTACGTCAGTTTCGGCTCGCCGAGCGCCGCGCGCAGCACCTCAAGATCGCGGGCGTTGTTGAGCGAGTGGTAGTGCCGCAGCCCCGCGCCGGTGCGGGTCGCACAGCCCTGGGCGTAGGTCTTCGCGCGGGCGATCCGCTCCTGCTTGAAGACCTCGGACGGCTCGGTGGGCGCCGGGGTGGGGCCCATGGCGCGGTCGGCGGGATCCTGGCAGGACACCGGGGCGGAGCTGCCCGTGACGCCGCGCGGCGCGTAGCCGACCAGGTCGTACGCGGCGGAGATCCGCTTCCACGCGGGCAGCTTCGCGACCAGCGGGAAGTACGTCGAGGAGGCCCCGGGGCCGCCGGGGTTGAAGACGAGAGCGCCCTGGCGGCCGGCGGCCGGGCCCGAGGCCTCGATCCGGCTGACGGTGAGCCCGATCCGGGTGCCGTCCGGGTCGGCGTAGTCGAGCGGGACCCGGACCGTGCCGCACCGGACGGACGCGGGCAGCTTCTCGGCCGCCGGGCACGCGCCGAAACGGATGCCCTCGGCGGCCGCCCGGCGGGCCGCCGTCAGGGTCCCCACGGTCTCGGCGGGCGGAGTGTCCAGGGCCCCGGCGGGCGCGACGGCCAGGGAGGTGAGGACCAGCGAACCGAGGGCTCCGTACAGTGCGAGCGATCTCATCGGCCCTACCCTTCGTACGCGCAGGCAAGTGGGGACGAAGGGATCGTTCGCGGGCGGAGACGGGAAGTAAAGGACCGATGGGTGGTGTCGGGGGCAAATGCCCCCCGACGCGCCCCCCGCGCGGTCCGGGCGCCGGTGTGGCGGTTCAGCCGCTGGAACTCGATCCGCCGCAGCTCGAACCACTGCTGCTGGAACAGGAGCTCCCGCTGGAGCTGGAGCCGCCACTGGAGCCGCCGCAGCTGGAGCCACCGCAGCTGGAGCCACCGCCTCCGCCTCCGCCGGAGCAGGATCCACCGGAGCAGCCGCCCCCGCCGCCGCCCGCACCGCAGCCTCCGCCGCCGCTCTCGCCACCGGCACTGGCCGCGCACCACACCGTGACCAGAGCCGCGGAGTCGGAGCCGTGGGTGTGGGTTCCGCTGCGGCTCCGCGCCCGGGGGCCGTGGATCCGTGCCGCCGTCAGCAGCTGCTCCCGCAACACCGGGTCCGGCACGGCGCGCAGCCCGTGAAGGGCCACCAGATGACCGGCGTCGGCGAGATGACCGTACGACCGCCCGTACGAGGCGACGGCGCGGCGGCCCGCCGGGGTGACCCGGGCGGAGGCGATCGAACCACAGACCACGGCCGTGATCCCCGCGCCGAGCACGGCGGGCAGCACCGTGAGGATGAACGGGACCGGGAAGTCGTGGCCCTCCACGTTCGTGAGCTGGACCATGGTGAGGACGATCGAGACGGGCAGCAGCGCGAGGCAGCTGATGCCCACGGCGGCGCTCCAGCGGACCGCGGAACGGCGCACGGCGGGCGGCACGATCAGCCCGCGCGCCGCCAGGCCGTCGCCGATCTCCTGGACGGCCGGGTGCCGCATCGCGACCAGGCGCAGGTGGTGCAGGGCGCCGTGCGGCGCGGCCGCGTGCTCCTGGAGGACGGCGCGCTCGACGTGGTCGTGGGCGGTGGGGCGCAGAACGGAGACGATGCCCGGTCCACCGATCGCGATCCGGCCGTCCATCCGGAGCGCGGTGAGGGCGGCGTCGACGACCCTGGCCGGACCTCCGTTGAGGAAGGCCGCCTCGTGGCGGTCGACGAGCGGGACGCCGGGGCCGGTGCGGGCGCGCGTGCGGGATGCCTTGACGATCAGGAGGACCACGGCGGCGGCAGCGGCCAGGTAGAACGGTACGGCGAGTGCGTTCATGTCCCTCTCACCTCCTGACGAGTGCGGCGCGGGCGGCCCGGGCCAGGCGGGTCGCCCGGCCGGGCGGGCGGGAACCGGAGCGGTCCTGCCACCAGTGGGTGAGGCGGCGGCGCGCCTCGGGGTCCTCGGGGCGGCCGGCGACGAGCAGTTGCTCGACGAAGTCGAGCGCGTCGCGGCGGTAACCGCCGGTCATGGGGCGGGATCTGGCGTACGCGAGGAACGCGGGGCGGTAGCCGTCGCCGAGGATCTCCGGCAGCTCGGGGGCCACCTTGGCGACCACGTCGGCGCGCTTGGCCGCGAGCGCCCGACTCTGCACGCCGAGCCGCCGGGTGTCGAACCCCTCGGGCGCGGGCGTCCCGGCGACCAGCGCCGACAACAACGCGGCCTCCACGACGGCCACCCGCCCCCGGGCACCGTCGCCCGCGGCGGGTGCGTTCTCTCCCGCGGCGCTTTGCTGGTGGCGTTCGGGCGCGCGGGGGTGGGAGGCGCCCCGCGCGCCGGCTCCGGGGGCAGGCCTCCCGGGTCTGGTGGGCTCGGCGGGGGCGGCCTGGTGGTGGCGTTCGGGCGCGCGGGGGTGGGAGGCATCGCGTGTGTCGGCTCCGGGGGCAGGCCCCCCGGGCCTGGTGGGCTCGACCAGGGAGTGTTGGGCGCTCGTCGCAGGAGCGGCCGGGGGCTGCGGCATCGGGCCGCCGGAGGCGCGTGCGCCCGCGCCGATGAGCAGCGGGCGCTCCGCGCGGGGCACCGCCTTCGCGGCGGCTCCGCGGCGGGGTGTCCTCGGCTCGGGGGCGATGCCTCCGTGGTCGGGCGATCCCGCCTCCGGTGCGACGCCCCCACGGCGGGGCACCGCCTCCGCGACGCCTCCACGGCGGGGCACCGCCTCCGCGGCGGCTGCGCGGCCGGGCGCTCCCGGCTCCGGCGCGGCGGAGCCGCCACGCGGCGCTCCCGCCGCGGCCAGCGTCGCGCGGATCGCGGTGAGTTCCGCCGCCAGTTCCTCCGCGGGCGGGAAGTGGTCGTCGCGCTCCAGCAGGACCCCCGGCGGGGAGACCCGGGAGGCCAGGTCGGACAGGACGGCGAGGACCGCGGGCGGGACCGGGTGGGCGTGGGTGTCGTGCCAGACGCCGTCGCGCTCCAGACCGCCCGCGACATGGACGTACGCGATCGCCTCGACAGGGAGTTCCGAGAGGGCCTTCGACGGGTCCTCGCCACGGTTGACGTGGTTGGTGTGGAGGTTGGCGACGTCGATCAGGAGCCGTACCCCCGTACGCTCCACCAGCTCCGCGAGGAACTGCCCCTCCGTCAGCTCCTCGCCCGGCCACGAGATCAGCGCCGCGATGTTCTCCAGCGCCAGCGGCACCGGAAGCGCGTCCTGCGCGATCCGGACGTTCTCGCAGAGCACGTCGAGCGCGTCCCAGGTGCGGGGTACGGGCAGCAGGTGCCCTGCCTCCAGCACCGGGGTCGCGGTGAGCGGGCCCCCGGCCCGTACGAACGCGATGTGCTCCGTCACCAGCGGCGCTCCCAGCGCCGTCGCCTTCGCCGCCAGCTCCGCGAGCCGCCCCGCATCCGGCCGGTCCGCGCCGCCGAGCCCCAGCGAGACCCCGTGCGGGACGACCGTGACGCCGCGCGAGCGCAGCCGCGCCAGCGAGTCGGGGAGGTGTCCCGCGCAGAGGTTCTCCGCGACGACCTCCACCCAGTCGACGCCGGGCAGCGCTTCCACCGCCCCCGCGATCTCCGGCCGCCAGCCGACGCCGATGCCGAGTTCCGTCATGTCCCCCTCCTTCAGTCCCTCACGTGATGGCCCCGCCGGATCCGTTCGAATCCAGCCAGGGGGACGTTCAGAGGTTGATTTGAGGTTCCGGACCGGGCAGCCCTACGAGTGCGGGGTGACGATCCCCGCCTCCGGCACCGGGCGCGAGGTGAACGACTGGTCCGTCCCCGACGGGCGGGCCGGCGAGGGAACGGCGGGCGACGGCACCACCCCCGGGCCGGTCGGGCTCGCCGTCTTCCGGCCCGCCGCCTCGTTCGCCAGCGCGTCGAAGTCGACCATCCCGGTGGCCTCCAGCATGGTGATGTGGTCGAGCACCGTCTGGTTCGCGTCGCTCGCCAACTGCCGTATCAGGGCGTTGCGGGTGGTGTGCCGGACCTCCGCGATCAGCGCGAACACCTTGCCGTGCGCGTTGCGCAGCAGGTTCGCGAACTTCCGCTCGTACTCCTCACCGCGCGCCGCGGTCAGCTCCCGCAACCAGCCCTGCTGCTGCTCGGTGGGCTGGTTGGGCAGCTCCACGCCCAGCTTCGCCGCCACGTCACGGGCCCGCCGGTCCAGATCCGTGTGGCCCACGACCAGATGGTCGCCGCAGTCCACGATGGCCTGGCTGGGGGCGCGCTCGATGGCCTGCTGGCCGGCCGGGAGCTCCCACAGGCCGGCGAGCCGCACCTTGACCAGCAGGTCCCGGTCCGTGGCCGAGAGCGGCCCCCACTGGGTGGCCACGGTGGAGGCGTTGAGGTTGGCCTGGCCGGTGCCGGAGCGATCGGCATAGGACCAGACGGGGAAGGCGAGGGCGCCGACCGTCGCGACCAGCGCCGCGATGATGAGTACCGTCCCGTTGACGCGTAGCGACAAGGTGTCTCCCGAGCGTGCGTGCGGTGTCACCGCAGACTGAACCGTCAACCAGGCGGCTCTTCAACCCGCTTGGCGATATCGGGAGATACGAGGGGCGGGACGGTCGTGTTCAGTCCGGGACGGAACCGGGCATCGCGCCGCTGGGCGGTGGCGTGCTCTTCAGCGGATGGGGGCTGACGGGTGACCGCGCCAAGTAGCGGGCGAGGGTGCCGCGGGTGCGTCGGAGTTCGTCGATGTGCTCGTCCATGGCCGTCATCTGCCCCTGGAGGATGGCCCGCAGGTCGGCGCACCAGTCGAACTCCGGTGCCTCCCGCGCCTCACCCCGGACGCAGGGCAGCACCGAACGGATCACCTCGGTGGACAGGCCCGCGTCCAGCAAGGCGCGCACGTGCCGCACGGTGACGACCGCGTCCTCGTCGTAGTCCCGGTAGCCGTTCTGCCCGCGCCCGGCTTCCAGGAGGCCCTGCGCCTCGTAGTACCGCAGCAGCCGCGCCTTGACCCCCGTACGCCGGGACAGCTCTCCGATCAGCATGGTGCCCCGTCCTTCGTGCCTGGGCTTCGGCCTTGACCTTCACATCGGTGTCAAGCCTTAACGTCGTTCCACCGGGCGGGCATTCCGCACAGGTGCCCGGCTCAAGACCGGCTGATGCTGAGGTGATGCACGGTGTCCTTCGTTGTCCAACGTAACGGCCTGACGGCGACCGCCGAGGAGCTGACGCCTCTCGCCTTCGCGGGCTACGCCCACTTCACCGCCCTGCAGGTCCGGGACGGCCGGGTCCGGGGGCTCGACCTCCACCTGGAACGGCTGCGATCCGCCTCCCTGGAGATGTTCGGGCGTGCTCTGCCCGACGACCGGGTCCGTTCCTACCTGCGGGCGGCGTTGCGGGCCGGTCCGACCGACCTCTCACTGACCGCCACGGTGTACTCCCCGGCAGGCGAGTTCACCGTGGCCGGCCCTGAGGTGGAGCCCGAGCTGCTGGTCCGTACGGGGCCGGCGGCGACCGGCCCCGAGGGCCCGCTGTCCCTTGCGGCGGTCGCGTACGAACGGGAACTCCCGGCCGTGAAACATGTCGGCGAGGTGGCCAAGACGTATCGCCTCCGCCAGGCCGTCGAACAGGGATGGGACGACGCGGCCTTCATCGACCGGCAGGGCCGGCTGAGCGAGGCCACGATCTGGAACCTGGCATTCTGGGACGGCGACAGCGTGGTGTGGCCCGTGGCCGAGATGCTGACGGGCACGACGATGGGGATCGTCCGTCGCCAACTGGAACGCCTCGGTGTCCCCCAGCGCACCCAGGAGATCTCCCTCGACGACCTGCCCGCGCTGGCCGGAGCGGTCGTCATGAACTCCTGGACCCCGGGAGTCCCGGTGCACCGCATCGGCTCGGTCCCCCTCCCGGACGCCCCGCTCTTCCTGAAGCGGCTGCACCGGGCCTATGAGGCGGAACCTTCCCTGCCGCTGTGAACCCGGGTCCGCCGCAGGCGCAGGCGCGAACCGAAGAGTTCGCTTCCCTCGGCTACGACGGTCTTCCCTGGGGCGATCTCCGTGAACCCGGCGTCCCGCACCACCGGCAGTCCGCTCGTGCTCAGCTCGCCCCAGTGAGCCGGGTCCGCCGTCCGCACGGCCAGCGGGAAGCCGGCCTCGCGCCACGCCTCGCGGTCGGGTTCCGTCATCGCCCACCAGAGCAACTGCGCGCCGTGCCCGGCCTGCGCCATCGCCTTGCCCGCCGACATGTCGAGCTCCGGGTTGAGCCACAGCCGCGCCGCCCCCGCGGGTACCGCCCCGGGTTCGGCGGGGTCCTCCAGGTGGGTGCCCGAGACCTGGAGCCTGGCCAGGTCCTTGGGCCAGCCGTCCAGCGGGACCGGCGGGAACACCCGTACCTCCGCGGTGTCACCGTGCACGGTGATGCCCGGCAGCGCACCCGCTCGCCGCCACTCCGCGCCGCGCGCCCGGCGCACGACCTTGCGGATCCGGGCGTCCTGCCAGTCGGTCATGGCCCGCGCCCACTCCCCGTCGCCGTGCGCGCGTTCGTCGGCGAGGATCTCCAGGACCGCGCGGGCGGCCGTCTCCAGCGCGTCGGTGCGGGCCGGGGGCTCGGCCCGCTCGATCCGGACGACGAGGGGGAGGACGAACTGGGGCCTGTCGTCCAGGGAATCGGTCTCGTTGCTGCTCACCCGGCAAGTCTGCCACTGCGCGAGAGAAGCGATTCTTGTAGGAATGGGAGGTTCCGGGTCAGGATGCACCTCATGAAGAGCGGTCTTTTCTCCGGCGAACACCTCGCCGAGGCGGCGACATCCCCAGGTATGACCCTGCAGAACACCAAGTGTGTCAAGTACGCGGTCAACGGCGAGATGCACGCACGGCAGGGCGCGATGATCGCCTTCCGCGGCGACCTGCAGTTCGAGCGCAAGGGCCAGGGCATCGGCGGCATGCTGAAGCGCGCCGTCACGGGCGAGGGCCTGGCGCTGATGGCCGTCCGCGGCCAGGGTGAGGCGTGGTTCGCGCACGAGGCGCAGAACTGCTTCATCGTCGAGATCGAGCAGAACGACGCGCTCACCGTGAACGGCCGCAACGTGCTCTGCTTCGACTCGACCCTCTCGTACGAGATCAAGACCGTGAAGGGCGCCGGCATGACCGGCGGCGGCCTCTTCAACAGCGTCTTCTCGGGGTACGGCAAGATCGCCCTGGTCTGCGACGGCAGCCCGATCGTCATCCCCGTCAGCGCCCAGGCCCCGGTCTTCGTCGACACCGACGCCGTCGTCGGCTGGAGCGAGCGGCTGCACACCTCACTGCACCGCTCGCAGTCCTTCGGCTCGATGATGCGCGGCGGCTCGGGCGAGGCCGTCCAGCTCAAACTGGAGGGCGAGGGCTTCGTCATCGTCCGGCCGAGCGAGCTGACCCCGCAGAAGGCGTCGGCCAGCTGAAGCCGCTGGAACCCCTGAAGCTGGAGCGGGTGGGCCGCCGTTACGGCTTGCGCGGACCGTGGGTGCTGCGGGGCGTGGACCTCGTCCTGCCCGCCGGCACCCTCGTCCGGATCACCGGCACCAACGGCACCGGCAAGTCGACCCTGCTGCGCCTGATCGCGGGCATCGACGCCCCCTCGGAGGGCCGGATCCAGGGGCGGCCGCCGCGCACGGCGTACGTCCCCGAACGCTTCCCGGCCGCCCTGCCGTTCACCGCGCGCGGCTATCTCGTCCACCTCGGCCGCGTCCAGGGGCTCGGCCGGTCGCAGGCGGCGGCGAGGGCGGGGGAGTGGCTGGACCGGTTCGCCGCGGGAGCCTTCGCCGACACCCCGCTCGCCGAACTCTCGAAGGGCAGCAACCAGAAGGTCGCCGTCGCCCAGGCCCTGCTCGCGGAGCCCCGGCTGCTCGTCCTGGACGAGGCGTGGACCGGCCTGGACACGGGAGCCCGGCAGGAACTCGACCGCGCGGTCCGCGCCCGCGTCGCGGCCGGAGGGACGGTGGTCTTCGTCGACCACGACCCCCGCCGGCTCGCGGGGGAGGCCGACGCGGTCCACGCGGTGGAGGCGGGCCGGGTACGCGGGGCCGCTGAGGACGGGGAACAGGGGCGCGAGCCGATGCCGGCCTCGGGGCCGGTGCCGGACCTCGGGCCAGCGCCCGACTCCGCGCCGGTGCGGCGGGCCACACCGGCGCCGGACCTCGGACCAGTGCCCGACCTTCGACCAGCGCCCGACTCCGCGCCGGTGCGGCGGGCCACACCGGTGCCGGACCTCGGGCCGGTGTCGCACGCCACACCGGTGCCGGGCTCCGGGCCGGGAACGGTCGACGACGAGCCGGTCCGGGTGCGCATCGTGGCCTCCGGCGGCGGCACGCTGCCCGAGGGCCTGCCGGGGGCGCCCGCGTGCGCCCCCGGGCCCGATGCCACGACCGTCCTCACCGTCGACGCGGCGCACTCCGACGCGCTGCTCCGGGAGCTGCTGACCGCCCGCCCGGCCTGGCACATCCACCACCTCAGTACCGAAGGCGTACGGGTATGACCGCACTGCTCCGCTATCACACCGCCCTGCTCCTGCGGTCCCAGCGCTGGCTCGCGCCCTTCCTGCTCTACGCCGCGTACCTCGGCGTGGGCCTCCGCGCCGGGGAGCCCGTGCTCGGCGCCCTCGGCTACGCGTCCGCCGGGCTGCTCCCCGTGACCGCCTGGGTCGTACGGATCTGCCTCGGCCAGGAGCCCGCCGCGGCCCGGAGCGTGGTGGCCGCCGCGGCGGGCCGGGAGCGGGCGCATCTCGCGGCGGTGCTGGCCGGCGGCGGGTGCGCGGCGCTCGTCGGCACGGTCGCCGCCCTCGGGGTGACCGCGATCAGCGACCTGCGCCGGGTCGACCCGCTCGCCGCCGGTGCCGCCGGGCTCCTCGCGACGGCCGTCTGCGTCCTGACCGGCACGGCCGTGGGCACCCTGTGCGCCCGGCCGTTCCTGCCCGCCCGCGGCCCGTCCCTCGCGGCCCTCGTCCTCGGCTCACTGCTCGCCCTGGTGACCAGCGGCTCCCCGGCGAAGTCCGTCATGACGGGCCTGGTCACCGGCTCCCGTACCGCGACCGTCCCGCTGCCCTGGTTCGCCCTGGCCGGAGCCTCGCTGATCGCGGCCGGCGCCGTGGCGCTGGCATGTCGGGCCACGGCCTGGCGCGAGTGAGTACCCTCGATGACATGGACGCAAGGGACGCCGGGGACGGGAACATCCCTTACCGCGAGCCCGCGGGCCGGCCGGCGGCGCGGCCTTCGGACACGGTGGCCGACGAGCCGTACGCCACGTGTGTGCTGTGCGGGGAGCCGACCGAGTACCCCGAGTCGACGAAGGGCATCACCCTCTGCCCGGTCTGCGAATGGCGCGAGGCGGAACGCTCCGCCTGCTCCGGTTAGAAAGCAGCCGCAGGCCCAAGGAGCCCCAGGGCCGGAAGCTCCGCTTCCTTCCACCCCTGCCGCCGCCGGGTTGACGTGCCTTACTGTGTCCTCGGCCTTCACACTTTCCGCACGGGAGCGACCGTCCCATGAACGTTTCGACCGCGCCATTCGTTTCCGCGGTCATCCCCGTGTACAACTCCATGCCCTACCTGGTCGTGGTCCCGCCCACCGCCGACGGCCGTCCGCACGAGGGACAGCCGGCCGTACAGACCCGGGCGGTGCCGCCGCCCTCCATCCCGTCCCGGATCAAGAACACACCAGGCCGGGCGGTCCGCGTGCCGAGGCAGCGGAGCCGCTGATCCGGAACCCGTCCCCTCCGGGGACCCTCTGACTCTCCGGCGCCACCGGCGCCCGATCCGTCACAAGCCGAACATGTTCACGGCGGCCGGGCGCACCATGCCCGGCCGCGCACGATGGAGACACAGTTGAAGACAGCCCTGTCCCCGGAGACGGCCGCGCCGGCTCCGGCCGAGAGACCCGCGCCCTCCCGGCGTACGCCCCAGGACCTCGCCGGGCCCCTGGTCCGGCGCTGGGCCCCCGCTGCGGGCGAGTGCGCGGTCGCCGTCCTGACGGCGCTCGGATTCACGTACTGGGGGCTGACGGTCGCCAACAGCCCGATCACCCGGGTCGGCCAGGTCAGCGGTCTGTCGAACCTTCAGTTCCGGCTGGCGGTGCTCGTCCTCGTGGTCGTCGCCGTCGTGGCCTGGGCGACCGTGCGCGGCAGCGCGCGGGTGCGGGCGCTGACGGTCCGGCTGGCCGCCGCGGCCGTCGCCGGACTGACCACCGGTTTCCTCGGCGCGGGGCAGGTCTTCGCGCTGCGCGGCACCCCCTGGCCGCTGAACGGTCCGTACGGGGACAACAACCGCATCCTCGGCTGGGCGGAGGAGGTGATGCACACCGGCTCGATGGACGCGTTCTATCCACCCGCGGTGCCGTACCTCCTCGGGTACGCCGCCAAGGCCGGATTCCTGGACGGGCAGCCCGCGTTCGGGCTGAAGTGGCTGTTCATCGCCTTCGTCGCGCTGACCGGCCCGGCCGCCTATCTGGCCTGGCGGATGTGTCTGAAGCCGCTTCCCGCGCTCGCCGTCGGCCTGCTCCCGGCGCTCCAGCAGACCCTGCCCCACAAGCCGTACAGCCCGTTCGTGCTGGTACTGATCGTGCCCCTGATAGCCAAGCTGCTGCTGTGGCTGCGCGCGTCGCCCCGCTTCGGCAGGCGCGGGACGGTGGGGCGTGGAGCCCTCCTCGGCGTGCTGTTCGGCCTGCTCTTCCTCATCTACTCCGGCTGGCACCTCTGGTCGCTGCCGGGCGTCCTGATCTCCGCGCTCTTCTTCTTTCCGTGGCGCACCGGCCCGCTGCGCGGACTGCTGTTCCTCGGCAGCGCGCTGGGCGGGTTCCTGCTGGTGGCAGGGGTGTATCTGCGGGTGCTGCTCGGCGCCACCAGCACACGCGACCAGTGGTGTTCCGGCTACACGCTGACCGAACCCGCCTACATCGGCACGACCCCGCTCAGCGGCCTGGCCTGGGACGAGCCGGGGGAGTACCCGGGCATGGGCGAGTTCTCCGGGCTGCACATGTACGCGGTCGTGGTCCTCATCGGGCTCGGTCTCGCCGTCGCTCTCGGTCTGCGCAAGGCCGTCGTCGTCGCGCCGCTCGCGTGCTTCGGCAGCGCCTGGCTCATCCGGTTCTGGCTCGCCGGGCACATGGAGGCGGACCAGCAGGTGCAGCTGTTCCCGCGCACCATCATGCAGATCCAGGTCACGCTCACCGCCCTGGCGGTCCTGGCCTGCGTGCTGGCGGTGGGGAAGCTCGCACCGCTCGTCCGGAGCCTGGCCGACGACGGTCCGCGCCGGCCCCGGCAGTTCACTGCCGTGGGGGCGCTCCTGGCCCTCGCCCTGGCCGGCGGGATGATCGGCTCGTTCTTCAGCAACCAGTATCTGCCGACCGCGCCCGGCGAGAAGCTCGCGGGCTCGCTGGCCTGGAACTCCCACCAGTTCCGCAAGCCCGACGGGAGCTGCCCCAAGTACGCGGACGGCGACACGTGCCGGGCGTACCCGAAGCGGAACGTCGTCCATGTGTCGAAGCCCGTCGACACGATGGTGTGCGAGTTCCCGTGGCGGAAGGTGACCTCCGACGGGTCCGTCAAGCTGCTCCTGACCCAGCCCTGAGTCCTAGGGTCAAGGCGCCCTTTCCGGCGGTCGTGTCCCACCGGACGCCGGGAAGGGCGTGGGCGTGTCAGGGGGTGGCCATCAGCTCGGAGACCTTGACGAAGCGGTAGCCCCTGGCCCGCAGCTCCGGGACGATGCGGCGGATCGCCTGTTCCGTGACGGGTGCCGCGCTGCGGGTGCAGTGCATGACCACGAGCGAGCCGGGCTTCACCCCGTCCAGGACCTGCTGGGCGACGGCGTCACCGTCCTTGGCGAACGCGTCGCCGCTGACGACGTCCCACTGCACCGCCGTCACCCGGGCGGGTGCGAGGGCGTGCAGCGCCTCGTCGTCGTAGCAGCCGCCGGGAAAGCGGAAGTACGGCACGACATTGCGCGCCCCGGCCTTGCGGAAGGCGTCGAAGGCCCGCCGTACGTCGGCGGCCATGTCCTTCTTCGGCACCGTCGGAAGCCCGTAGCAGGGGGAGGCGAAGGAGTAGTGGCTGTAGGAGTGGTTGGCGATCTCGAAGCGGGGGTCGTTGCCGATGGAGCGTGTCTGGTCGGGGTACTCCTCGGCCCAGCGGCCCGTCATGAAGACGGTGGAGTCGACCCCGAGCCGGCGCAGCGTCTCGATCAGCGCCGGGTTGTCGAACCGTTCACCGGCGGCCGCGCGCGGCCCCTGATCGGCCGTCATGTCGGCGTCGAAGGTGAGCGCGACGACCTTCTCCCGGCCCTTGGCCCGGTGCGTGTACACCGGTGTGAGGCCGCCGGGCCCCGGTGCCATCGTGGGCGGCGCCTTGCGTACGGTCGCCGGTCCGGGGGCCGCGCCGGCCGACGGGGCGTGGGAGGTGCCGGACGCCGTCGGGCGGTCGGACGGAGCCGTGATGCCGGCCGTACCCCCGCCGCAGCCGACAAGAACGCCGACAAGAACACCGACAAGAACGACGCCCAACAGAGAGAGCGACGACATTCTTCGTACAGAAATGGTCACTCACGGAAATTAGCCGATCATTCGGCAAGCAACCGCTTCCGGCACTCGGCGACGTCGAAGTCGCCCTCCGGGTACTGCGGGTCCAGCGCCCGCAGATGTTCCAGGAGCAGCGCGCTGATCGCCCAGTTGCGGTACCACTTGCGGTCCGCCGGAACCACGTACCAGGGCGCCTCCTCCGTCGAGCAGCGCTCGAGCGCGATCTCGTACGCCTGCCGGTACGCGGGCCACAGCGCGCGCTCGTCGATGTCGCCCGGGTCGAACTTCCAGTGCTTCTCCGGGTCGTCGAGCCGCGCCAGGAGACGCTTGCGCTGCTCCTCGTACGAGAGGTGCAGGAACACCTTGACGACCGTGACGCCCTCGTCGGCGAGGGACTTCTCGAAGCGGTTGATCTGGCCGTAGCGGCGGTCGATGTCGCGCCGGGGCGCCAGCTCGCGGACGCGCGCGACGAGCACGTCCTCGTAGTGCGAGCGGTCGAAGATGCCGATCTCACCCGGCACCGGCAGGGCCCGCCTGATCCGCCACAGGAAGGGGTGGGCCCGCTCCTCGGCCGTGGGCGCCTTGAAGGACCGGACACGGCAGCCGGCCGGGTTGAGGCAGCCGATCACATGCTTGATCGTGCCGCCCTTGCCGCTGGTGTCCATGCCCTGAAGGACGAGCAGCAGCCGGCGGTGGTCGCCGGCCGTGCTCGCGGCGTAGAGACGCTCCTGGAGACCGGCGAGGGCCGGCTCCATCAGGGCGGTGGCCCGGACGCCGGCCGCCTTGTCGGCGGGGCCGCCGGACGACGGGGCGGCGGCCGAGGTGTCGTACGAGGAGAGGTCGACCGGCCTGCCGACGGGCACGCGCAGCAGTTCACGCAGGGCCACGGGCGGTGTCGGCCGGGCCGGAGCCGACGCTTCCTTCGCCGCGGCCTTCCCCCCGTCCGTCCTGAAGTCCTTCTTCGCCACCCCGCACCCCTTCCCGTCCGCCCTGCGTCTTCCCCCGATCCTGCGACGGAACCGACGGACTCGCGAGCGCGCGCGACCGCCCGGTGTGGTGGAAGAGCAGGTTCAGCAGGAACGCGGCGAGGGCGGCGCTCGTGATGCCGCTGCCGAGGATGATCCGCGACCAGGCCGGGAAGCCGTCGTAGATCCCGTCCGCCACCTCCGGCAGCAGGCCCACGCCGAGCGCGACGGCCGCGATCGTGAGGTTGTGCCCCCGGTCCAGATCGACCCGGCGCAGGGTGTTCACACCGACCATCGTGACCGTGGCGAACAGGACCAGGCCCGCCGCTCCCACCACCGGGCCCGGCAGCGCGGCCACCACCGCGCCCATGCGCGGAACCAGGCCGAGGGCGACGAGGAGGCCGCCCGCGACGGCGGTGACATGGCGGCTGGCGACCTTGGTGATACCGATCAGGCCCACGTTCTGGGTGAAGACCGTGTCCATGAAGGAGTTCATCGCACCGCCGAGCACACCGGACACGCCGTCCGCGGCGAGGCCTCGGGCCAGGTCCCTGTCCGTGACCGGCCGGCCGGTGGCCTCGCCGACCGCGAGCATCGAGGCGGTCGACTCGGTGAAGATGACCAGCATCACGACGCACATCGCGACGACGGCGGTCGGCGGGAACCGCGGCGCCCCGAAGTGGAACGGCGCGGCGAGCCCCAGCCAGTCGGTGCCGGTGACCCCGGAGAAGTCCGTCAGCCCCATCGGTACGGCGGCCAGCGTGCCGAGCACCAGGGCGAGCAGGATTCCGATCTGTCCCAGGAACCCACGGGTGAAGCGCGCGAACAGCACGATGAGGACCAGCACGCCCGCCGCGAGGGCGAGCCGCTCGCCCGAGGCGTAGTCCGCCGCCTCCGGGTCGTTGCCGGTGATCAGACCGCCCGCGACCCCGATCAGCGAGAGGCCGACGACCGTGATGACCGTGCCGCTGACCAGCGGAGGGAAGAACCGCACCAGCCGCGCGAACGGCACCGCGACCAGGAGGCCGAAGAGTCCGGCGGCGAGCATGGAGCCGTACACGGCCTGCATGCCGTACTCCTGCTCGATCAGGATCATCGGGGTGACCCCGGCGAAGGTGGCGCCGGTGACGATCGGCAGTCGGATGCCGAGCACCTTCCCGACGCCGAGGCTCTGGATCAGGGTGACCAGGCCCGCCACCAGCAGATCGGCGTTGATGAGCAGGGCGATCACCGACGGATCGAGACCCGCCGCGGCGCCGAAGACGAGCGGGACGGTGACACAGCCGGTGTACATGATGAGGACGTGCTGCGCGCCCAGCGCGGCGAGCCGTCCGAGCGGGGGCCGTCGGTCGACGGGGTGGATGGTCATGCGTGCGGGTCCTCCGAGTACGGGTGCGAGGACCTGCATTGACGCAGGTGATCTTTGTCGGCGGAGGGCGGCCGCGTTGCGTGCGTGTAACGCGGCCGCTCCCCGGCACCTCAGCGGCTCAGCGCCACGGGCCCGTCACCGCGAACGTCGTGCCCGGCGTGTAGCAGTTGACGTACATGGTCCGCCGGTCGGGGGAGAACGCGACGCCCGCGAACTCGCCCCACTCCGGGGCCTGCGGGGTGCCGATGTTCTGCGCGTTGCGGGCCACGGCGTACACCTCGCCGCGCCGGGTCAGGCCGTAGACGTGCTGGGCGCCGTCGCCGTCCTCGCAGACCATCAGCCCGCCGCTGGGCGCCAGGCAGATGTTGTCCGGGGACTCGCCCGGCAGCTGGATGTCCGTGCTCGGCCCGAAGACGACGACCAGCGTGAGCCGGCGGTGGTCCGGCTCGTACTTCCACACCTGGCCGAAGTGGGTCGCCGCGGAGCCGTCCTTGGTGCGGGCGAAGCTGGAGACGAAGTACACCGAGCGTCCGCCCCAGTAACAGCCCTCCAGCTTCTGCGCGTGCGTGATGCCCTTGGGGCCGAAGTCCTGGAGACGGATGGGCGTCACGGTCGCCTGCGGGTCCGGTACGGGGACCCACTCGACGCCGTCGAAGCTCGCGCCCGTCTCCTGGATCACGGAGAGGTCGGGGACGCCGGGGACGCGCATGGCCTCCAGCGCTCCGCCCGCGCGCAGCGAACCGGTGCCGCCCAGCGGCTTGTGGGGGAGGAAGCGGTAGAAGAGCCCGAAGGGCCTCTCGAAGGCGTCCTCCGTCTCGTACACGATCCCGCTGCGCGGGTCGACGGCGATCGCCTCGTGCTGGAAACGGCCCATCGCGGTGAGGGGTACGGCTCCGGTGCGGTGCGGGTTCGCGCCGTCGACCTCGAAGATGAACCCGTGGTCCTTGGTGTAGCCGTTGGTGCCGGCCTTGTCCTCGGTCTCCTCGCAGGTGAGCCAGGTGCCCCACGGGGTCGGCCCGCCCGCGCAGTTGACCGCGGTGCCCGCGATGGCGACGTACTCGTCGCAGACGTCGTCGCGGCCGTCGAGCTCCAGCGCCGTACAGCCGCCCTTGGCCGCGGGGTCGTAGGTCAGGCCCTTGACGGTCGGGACGCCGATGCGGCCGGTGGCCCGGTTCTCGTGGTTGCGGACGAGGTGCACGCGACCGCGCCGGCCGGCGAAGGCGCCCATGCCGTCGTGGTTGCTTGGGACGAGACCCTGCCCCGAGCGGAGCCGGTCGCCCTCCCGGGAGAGGACTTTGTAGCGGAAGCCCTCGGGGAGATCGAGGAGCCCGGCCGGGTCGGGGACGAGGGGGCCGTAACCGGTCGTGTCGCCGGCGGCGGTGGCGCTGCCGGCGAAGAGTTCGGAGAGGGCTCCGGCGAAGGCTATGCCGGCGACGGACGCGCCGGTGCGGGAGAGGATCTGACGTCGTGTTGCGGACAGCTCTGGGGACATGAGGTGACCACTGCTTCCCGTTGGCGGACAGGATGTGACGTGGCACACGTGTACGTGTGACCCGCATGTGTGTATCACGCACTGTGGTGACACGTGAACCATGCGGGCCACAACGGCCTCAAGTGACGATCAGTCAGACCAGCTCGTCGGTCAGACGAGTTCGGCGGTCAGCGTGATCGTCGTTCCCGTCAGCGCCTGGCTGACGGGGCAGTTCTTCTTGGCGTCCTCGGCCATGGACCGGAACTCGTCCGCGTCCAGGCCGGGGACCTCGCCGCGCACCGTCAGGTGGATGCCGGTGATGCCCTCGCCCGGCTGGAAGGTGACGTCGGCCTTGGTCTCGAGGCGGGTCGGCGTGTTGCCGGCCTTGGCCAGGCCGTTGGAGAACGCCATGTTGAAGCAGGAGGAATGCGCGGCGGCGATCAGCTCCTCGGGGCTGGTCCTGCCGTTCGCCGCCTCGTCGGTGCGAGCCGGCCAGGACACCGGGTACGAGCCGAGGCCGGAGGAGTCGAGCGTGACGACCCCGCTGCCCTTGAGGAGGTCGCCCTCCCAGACGGCGTGTGCGGAACGGGTTGCGGCCATGGTGAATCCCTTTCGATCGGGTATGGCCCCCAACCTACTGCCCCACCAGACCCTTTGCGTCGCGAGCGAGCGCGGTGAGCCGGGAGATCGCCCGGAAGTACTTCTTCCGGTACCCGCCCTTCAACATCTCTTCACTGAACAGCCGGTCGAAGGGCAGTCCGGAGGCGAGCACCGGGATCTCCCGGTCGTACAGCCGGTCGGCGAGGACCACCAGCCGCAGCGCCGTCGACTGGTCCGGGACCGGCGACACGTCGGTGAGGCAGACCGCGCTCAGGCCGTCCGTGAGGGCGCCGTACCGGCTCGGGTGGACCTTGGCCAGGTGGTCGAGGAGGTGCGGGAAGTCGTCGAGCGAGGCGCCCGGGGTCGCGTACGCCGCCTTCGCCACCTGCTCGTCGGAGAACGGGGCGGGCGCCTCGGGCAGCCCGCGGTGGCGGTAGTCCTCACCGTCGATCCGCAGCGGCCGGAAGTGGGCGGACAGCCCCTGGATCTCGCGCAGGAAGTCGGCGGCGGCGAACCGGCCCTCGCCCAGCTTGCCCGGCAGCGTGTTGGAGGTGGCGGCCAGCGCCACACCCTCCTCGACGAGCCTGCTGAGCAGGGAGGAGACGAGAACGGTGTCGCCCGGATCGTCCAGCTCGAATTCGTCGATGCACAGCAGCCGGTGCCCGCTGAGGGTCTTCACGGTCTGCTGGAAGCCGAGCGCGCCGACCAGGTTGGTCAGCTCCACGAAGGTGCCGAAGGCCTTGAGAGCGGGCTCGGCGGGGGTGGCGTGCCAGAGGGAGGCGAGCAGATGGGTCTTGCCGACGCCGTAGCCGCCGTCCAGATAGACACCGCGCGGCCCGGCGGGGGTGGCAGGCTTCTTCGCGAACCAGCGACCGAGGACCGGGCGCTTGCCCGAGCCGGTGGCGTGGGCGCCGCCGAGCCCCTCGGCGAAGGAGCTCAGCACCTTGACGGCGTCGGTCTGGCTCGGCTGGTTCGGGTCGGGGAGGTACGTGTCGAAGCGCACCGAGTCGAACCGCGGCGGTGGCACCATCTCCGCGACGAGACGGTCGGCGGGGACATGCGGCTCTCGGGAGCAGAGCGAGAGCGGGGCCGCTTCGGTGGAAGCCGCTTCGGTGAGGGCACGGGTCGACACAGTTCCCCACTGTAAGCGCCGTGTCAGACTGCGGGGATGCGACGCCTGTTCCCTGTGACGGACATGACAGCAGCCGATGCCACGGCCGGGGACCGGGAGTGGTCCCTCGACGAGCTCGCCGACGCCTACGCGTACCCGGAGGGTGACGGCGTGTGGCTGCGGGCCAACATGGTCTCCTCCCTCGACGGCGCCGGTCAGCACGACGGCCGGTCCCAGCCCCTCTCCTCCGACAGCGACATGCGGATCTTCGGGACGCTCCGCGGACTGGCCGACGTGGTCGTCGTGGGGGCGGAGACGGTACGTCTCGAGGGGTACCGCCCGGCCCGGGCCCGGGAGGCCTTCGCGAAGCGCCGGGCCGCCGCCGGGCAGGGGCCCGCCCCGGTGATCGCCGTGGTCACCGCCTCCCTGAACCTGGACTTCTCGCTGCCGCTGTTCACCGAACCGCTGGTGCCGACCCTGATCCTGACCGGGGCGGCCGCGCCCCCGGAGCGGGTGGGCGCCGCCGAGATGGCGGGCGCGGAGGTGGTGGTCGCGGGTGACGGCCCCGGGGTGGACGCGGCCCGCGCCGTGGCCGTGCTCGCCGAGCGCGGCCTGCGGCGGCAGCTGACCGAGGGCGGGCCCCGGCTGCTCGGCCAGTTCGTGGCGGCGGACGTGCTCGACGAGCTGTGTCTGACGGTCTCGCCGACGATGACGGCCGGGGACGCGCAGCGGATCGCCGGAGGCCCCTCGGTGGCCGTCCCGAAGCGCTTCGCGGTGGCGTCGGTGCTGGAGGAGGCCGGGTTCCTCTTCACCCGCTACCGTCGGATCTGACACGTACCGGAATTTGCCGTTCCGGTTAGCTTCCGCTGGGCACACTTACTCTCGCAGACCCCGTGTGGGCACGGGGAAGGATGGTTTCCGCAGAAGGGCTCCTGAGGTGTTCACAAGCGTTTTGATGATCGAGAAGCCCCTGACGTCCGTCGACGTGGAATTCGTCACCACCCTGCACGGCGACGAGGGTGTGTCCTTCATCGTGCTGATGCAGCCGCGCGGTGACCAGGCCGATGTCCTGCTGCGCGCCATCGACGACGTCGCCATGGGCGACCTGAAGGAAGCCGCCCGCGAGGGCGAGAAGCCGGAGGGCAAGGCGGCCCGCCGACCGGCGGAAGAGGCGCTGGAGCACTCCCTCCAGGCGCTCCGGGACGCCGGCTGCGAGGCGGTCGGCCAAGTGGTGGAGGACCATCCCCTCAACAAGATGCAGGCGGTGGTGGCGGAGTCGGACGCCGACGAGGTGATCGTGCTGACGGCCCCGCACTACGTGGAGGAGTTCTTCCACCGGGACTGGGCCTCCCGGGCCCGTCACAAGGTCGGCGTACCGGTCCTCAAGCTCTTCGCGCACAGCGAGGAGCCGGAGTAGCGAGGAGTGGAGAGCGATGCGGGCCGCCCGGCCCAGGGGCCGGGCGAGGAGTGACGGACCCGCGTGGGCCGCCCCGGGCGCGACGCCCGGGGCGGC